>JAGWZS010000037.1 GCA_018971905.1 Rhodospirillales bacterium
CCCCGGCCCAAACGCCACTGGCACCAGCGGGACTTCCAGCAAAAACGCATCGCCCGCGGCCAGCACGATAATCGCCGCAATCAACACGCCATGCGCATAAGTGTAGGCTGCACGGGCAATTTTTCCTACGTCCTGGGCGCTGGCGAAGGCATGGGCTGTGCGTTCCGCTGCATCGTTGAAATAGATCCACCACAAACACGCGGCAGAGAGCAGCGCCAGAACCACCGCGCCAAAGGTTGCATCCCCCCAGCGCAACGCGGAGAAACTGGCGCCAATCACGGTGATGGATTCTCCCAGCGCGATCAGCACGAATGCCGCGCAGCGCTCCGCCATATGGCGCGCATCCACCTGCCAGCCTTGCGTTGTTGAACGCCCTAGCCCAGGCACATAAAATCCGTTGGCCGGGCCTGCAAGATCAATCAGCAGTGCCGCCAGCCAGCACCATAAACGCGGCGCGCCTTCCAGCAGCGCGCCTGCAACCCACAGCGTTGCACCAACCGCAAGCCAGGAGAAAATACGCTGGAAATTCCTGTAATTTTCTGCGTCATGCTGTTTCAACGCCCACAGCATGAAGCCCGAGCGCCCGAGATTCAGCACGGACAACCCAATGGCAAACCCCATCCCCCGCGCCCCGAACGCCTGCGGCACGGAGGCCGCCAGCAGCAACGCGCAGAACATCAAGCCCAGCATCAGCAGCTTCACCGGCCGGCGGTCAGGGTCTATCCAGTTCGTTACCCAGCTCGTGTAAACCCAGCTCCACCACATGGCGCCAAACAGTATCAGCCCCTGGAAGCCGCCCATCACGGTCATATGCGCGCGCAGAAATTCCGAGATCTGCGTAACGGCGAAGACGAAGATCAGGTCGAAGAACAATTCAATCTGCGTCACCGGCGCGGGCTCACCACGCCGACGCAGCAGGCTGGCCGCCGCGCCGCGCATCAAGTTAGGTAGCGCGCCGTGAGATGCGCTTCAAAATACGCCGGGTTCAACGCCTCGCCCGTCGCCTCAACCAAAATTTCATTAAACCCGGCAGAGGAGCCGCGCTGGTGCACATGCGCCGAAAGCCAGCCCGTGAGCGGCGCCAGATCTCCGCGCCCCAGCGCGCCGTCCAAATCCGGCAGCGCCTTGCGGGCGGCGGCCATTAACTGTGCCGCGGCCATGGCGCCTAAAGTATAGGAGGGGAAATAGCCGATCGCGCCGTCAAACCAATGAATATCCTGCAAGCAGCCGCGCGCGTCATCCGGCGGGGTAATGCCCAGCAGTGCCTGCAGCCCCTCATTCCAGGCCCCCGGCAGATCCGCCACCGCCAAACCGCCCGTGAGCAGCGCCTGTTCCAGCCTAAAGCGCAGCAGCACATGGGCTGGGTAGGTCATCTCATCTGCCTCCACGCGGATAAAGCTGCGCTCCACGCGGCGTAAGCGGTGCTTGAGCCCCGCCACCGTAATGGGCTTGCCGAACGCCTCCGCCGCCAGCGGTGCGAGATAAGACAGATACGCATCCGAGCGCACCGCCTGCATCTCCACGATGAGCGACTGGCTTTCATGCATGGCCATCCCCGCTGCCGCCCCCACTGGCTGGCGCCGCCACGCCGCGGGCAAATTCTGCTCATACAGCGCATGGCCGGTTTCGTGCAGCACACCCATCAGCGCCGCGCAGAAATCCGCCTCGTCATAGCGCGTGGTGATGCGAATATCAGTGGGTGTGCCGCCGCAGAACGGATGCGCGGAAATATCCAGCCGGGCTGCGTTGAAATTCAGCCCCGCCCCGGCTGACAGCCGACGCGCCAGCGCCGCCTGCACCGCTTCGGGGTATGGCCCCGGCGGCAGCGTCGCATGGCCGCGCGCCGCTTGCAATGCCTCAGCCCGGGGCAGCGCCTCGCGCAAAAACGCTTCATAACGGGTGAAAATCACCTCCGCCTGCGCGGCGTTAATCCCGCGCTGATACTGGCTCATCAGCGCTTCATAAGGTGAAAGCCCCAGCGCCTGGCCCAGAATCTCCGCCCCCTCGCGCGTCAGGCGCACCACTTCGGCCAGCGCCTTCTGCACGGCGGCAAAATCGCTGGTTTTGCGCGCTGCACGCCAGATGGTCTCGCACGCACGCCCCGCGCGCACCTGCGCCTCCACAAGGTCTCGCGGAAGGGCGGTCGCGCGCAAATGCGCCTCTCGCATCAGGGTCAGATTTTGCGCGTCCCAACCTTCCGGCGCCTGCGCCTGCGCCAGCGTCTCACCCATCTCCGGCGCGCAGAGAAACTCGTGGCTCAGCCCCGCCAGCACCGCCATCTGTTCGCCGCGCGCCTCGGCCCCGCCATCGGGCATCATCGCCGAAGCGTCCCAGCTCAACACCGCGCTGGCCTCGTCAAGGCAGGCGATGCGATGGAAGGATAATTTCAATGCCTCATATGCGCTCATGGCGTCAGCAGCCTTTTCCGGGCAATAAAGATGAATTCAAACACCAGAATTCCGGCAAAGCCAAACCAGGTGAGCGCGTATCCATAATGGTTGTTTGGTGGTGTCGGCAAATTCTGCTGCGGTTGCGGCAGCGGGCTGCCTGGCGGTGGCTTTGGCCCCATGGCGATGAGCATATAAGGTGCTACATTCTCAAGCCTCATGCCCTTGCCGATCACGGCCGGGTCCAGCGTGTAATAATGCCCTTTGGCGGGGTTATCGGGCGGCGAGAAAAAACCCCGGTCTATGCTGGCGTGAATATAGCCCGAGGGCACAGCCGGCGGGTTGGCCAGGGGCACCGGAACGGATCCCTGCACCCAGCCTAAATCAACAAGCAGAATCTGCCCGTCAGTCCGGCGCAGGGGCATGATAAGCTCGCCGCCGGAGACCGGCCCAACCGGCGTGTCATGCACAATCTGCCCGTAAAATGCAGCCTTTCCCGGTACCCAGGTGCCGCTAACAAACACTTTTTCAAACGGGCTGGGCGTCTTGGGCATCGGCACCGGCGGCGCCACCTGCGCCGCGCGAATTTGCGCGATGATGCCCTCCTTCCATTTCAGCCTGTGCAGCTGCCACACGCCCAGCGCGATGAACAGGCAGAAAGCCGCAAGCGCCGTCAGCCCAGGGGCGATCAGACGGCGCAAATGGTTATCCAGCCGTAATCGCGCTGCGGCCGAGGTAATAGATGCACACAAACAGGAACAGCCACACCACGTCCACGAAATGCCAGTACCAGGCCGCGGCCTCGAACCCGAAATGCCGCTCCTTGGTGAACTGCCCGGCCCGCGCCCTGAAGAAACAGACGATCAGGAACAACGTGCCGATAATGACGTGCAGACCGTGAAATCCGGTGGCGATGAAGAAGGATGAAGCGAAAATGCCGCCATGGTAGAACGGAAACGGCGAATGCGTATATTCCCAGGCCTGGCCACAAAGAAACATCAAGCCAAGCACAATGGTAACCCCCAGCCCGCGAACCAGATTCTTCTGATCATCCTCCAGCAGCGCGTGGTGCGCCCAGGTGATGGTGGTGCCAGAGAGCAGCAGCACCATGGTGTTAAACAGCGGAATCGCGAACGGGTCGATCGTGGTGATACCCTGTGGCGGCCAGACCGGCGCGAAGGCCGTGCCCATTTTGTCCGGGTAGAAGAAATAATTGAAATAGTTCCAAAAGAAGGAGACGAAGAACATCACCTCTGATGAGATGAACAGCGCCATGCCGTAGCGCAGCCCCACCTGGGTTACGATTTTATGCAGCCCCGGTGTGCGGGCTTCCTTAACCACATCCCGCCACCACAGATACATCACGCTGAAATCCGCCAGCAAACCAATGCCGAGCACAATGAAGCTACGGAAATGCGCGGCGAGAATGATGCCGGTAAATGTCACCATTGCGGCGGCGGCACCACAAAGCGGCCAGATGCTGGGGTCAACAAGATGGTACGGGTGGGGCACAGTGCCCTTCACCTGGTCTGTCGCGGTATGGACTGTTCCGCTCATTCTTGTCTCCCTTTTTCTTGGCCGTTACGTCAGGCTTTGGTCACCACATCTGTCCGTATTCGTGCAGTTTCACCATCGCAATCACATAAATAATCAAGCAAAACCCGCCAAGGGCCGCCAATAGCAGGAAATTGCGCGCCCGCCTGCGGCGCAAAAATTCCGCCTTCTGCGCGTCGCTCCAATGCGATTCGACGATTTCGACACGCGGCATCCGGTCTTTCGCATAATCCTCATCCTGTTGTGCCGGCGCCATCATACCAGCCGGTCCACCGCGATGGCGGCAAAAAGCAGGAACAGATACAGGATCGAGAATTTAAACGCGGCGCGCGCCGGGGCGTCTTTGCTCAGGCTCACACCTTTTGCGTCCTGCTCATCGCGCAGCACGCCCCAGGCGAAATACAGGAAAGCAGCCCCCAGCACGAAGGCCGTCGCGCCGTAAATGCGCCCCGCCAGCCCCAGGAACCAGGGGGAAAGTGCCAGAGGGAACAGAATGAGCGTGTAGATGAACACGTTCCAGCGCGTATGCCTTGCCCCTTTTACCACAGGCAGCATCGGCACGCCGGCCTTTTCGTAGTCGGCGGAGGCATAGAGCGAGAGCGACCAGAAATGCGGCGGCGTCCAGAAAAACACGATCAGGAACAGCAGCATCGGCAGCAACCCGATATGCCCGGTAACCGCGGCCCAACCGATCACCGCCGGAAACGCCCCCGCCCCGCCGCCGATGACGATATTCTGCGGCGTGCGGCGCTTCAGCCAGATCGTGTAGATCACGGCGTAATAGAAGATCGAGAACGCCAGCACCCCGGCGGCGCAAAGGTTGGTGGCCATCGCCAGCAGCAGTACGGAGATTACCGCAAGTACGATACCAAACCCCAGCGCCCCGCCGGCCTTGATCTTGCCCGCCGGAATCGGCCGCGTGGTGGTCCGGCGCATAATCGAGTCAATATCGCGGTCATACCACATGTTGATCGCCCCCGCCGCCCCCGCACCCAGGGCGATGCAGAAAATGGCGATCGCCGCCAGCAGCGGGTTGATATGGCCGGGGGCAATCACGAGCCCGATGGCGCCGGTGAACACCACCAGCGAAACCACACGGGGTTTGAGCAGCGCCAGCCAATCCTTCGGCTCCGCTCCCAAATCCGGGGCGGAAACGGCGTCATGCAGGAAATCGGAAACGTGGTCGGACAAAATGTCTCCTAGCGGATAATCGGCACATCTTCAAAGGTATGGTGCGGTGCCGGGCTGGGCACAGCCCATTCCAGCGTTGTCGCCCCCTCGCCCCAATAATTGTCGGCGAGTTTTTCCTTGGAGGTGAATACGGCATAAAGCACGTAGAAGAAAACCAGTGTGGACAGACCTGATACGACAGAACCGACGGAAGACACAAAATTCCACCCGGCGAAGGCGTCCGCGTAATCCGGGTAGCGGCGCGGCATACCCGCCAGCCCCAGGAAATGCTGCGGGAAGAAGGTGAGATTCACGCCAATGAAGAAGGTCCAGAAATGCACCTTGCCCCAGAATTCCGGGTATTGATGCCCGCTCATCTTGCCGATCCAGAAATAGAACCCGGCAAAGATCGCAAACGCCGCCCCCATGGAAAGCACGTAATGGAAATGCGCGATCAGGAAGTAATCGTTGTGCAGTTCCTGGTCCAACCCGGCATTGGCCAGCACCACGCCCGTGGCCCCGCCGATCACGAACAGGAAGATAAAGCCAATCGCCCAGAGCATCGGCGTTTTGAACTCGATGGAACCGCCCCACATCGTGGCAATCCACGAGAACACCTTAATGCCCGTGGGCACCGCGATCACCAGCGTCGCTACCTCGAAATAAATCTTGGAATCCGTGGAAATGGCCGAGACGAACATATGGTGCGCCCAGACCACGAACCCCACGAAGCCGATGATCACCATGGCATAGGCCATGCCGAGATAACCGAAAATCGGCTTCTTGGAGAATGTGGACACCACATGGCTGATGATGCCGAAGGCCGGCAGGATCATGATGTACACTTCCGGGTGGCCGAAGAACCAGAACAGATGCTGGAACAGCACCGGATCACCGCCGCCGGAAGGCTCGAAGAACGAGGTGCCGAAATTCCGGTCCATGATGAGCATGGTCACCGCGCCCGCCAGCACCGGAATCGCCAGCAGCAGCAAAAAGGCGGTCACGAGAATCGCCCAGCAGAACAGCGGCATCTTGTGCATGGTCATGCCGGGGGCGCGCATGTTCAAAATGGTGGCGATGAAGTTGATGGCGCCCAGCAGCGAGGAAATACCCGCCAGATGCAGCGAGAACAGCGAAAAATCCGTCGCCACGCCGGGGGAATATTGGGCATTGTCCAACGGTGGATACAGGGTCCACCCCGCTCCGGTGCCAGAGTCAAGGAACAGCCCCAGCAACACAAAGATAAAGCCGCAGGCCAGAAACCAGAAGCTCATGTTGTTCAGGCGCGGAAACGCCATGTCTGGTGCACCGATCATCATTGGCACAAACCAGTTACCCATGCCGCCAATCAGCGCCGGCATCACGAACCAGAAGATCATGATCAGCCCGTGCGCGGTAACAATCGCGTTCCAGGTATTGCCGTTGGTGATGATGTCGTTATGCGGGTACATCAACTGCTGGCGCATGATCATCGAGAGTGTGCCGCCGAAGCAGGCGCCAATGAAGGCCATGGTGATGTAGAGCGTGCCGATGTCCTTATGGTTGGTGCTCATCAGCCATCGGGCAACGAAGCTCTTTTTATGATGACCGTGGGCAAGCAAGGCATGATCGTCAGCGGTAATGGACATGCGTGAAGGCTCCTTAGCGCGTGGCGTCGGCCAATTGGTTGCGGGGCATGGGCGAGGAAAGCGGCTGGCTCACGGTATTCTCGGTGTAATTGGCGAGTGCCTCCTTGGTCCAGGCCAGATAATCGTTCAACGGCACGGCCTTGATCTCGATGGGCATGGCATCATGGTCCAGACCGCAAATCTGGTTGCACTGGCCAAAATAGGTGCCGGGCTTCTCGATCAGGGTCCAGCTTGTCTGGTTGGTGCCGGGAATGGCGTATTTCTGCACGCCTAGAGAGGGCAAATAAAACCCGTGCAGTACATCGGCGCTGGTAATCACGAAGCGGATCTTCTCACCCACTGGCAGCACCATCGGGTGATCCACTGAAAGCCGGCGGATCTGCCCGGGTTTTATCTCGTTATCCGGGATCATGTAGCTCGTATAATCCAGCCCCGGCACGGAATTGTACTTATACTCCCAGTACCATTGGTGGCCGGTCACGGTCACGGTCATATAAGGGTCGCTGTCGTTGGCTTCGTAATAGATCAGATTGATCGACGGGATGATGATGACCGCCAGAATGATGCAGGGCACCACGATCCAGATGATCTCGATCAGCGTGTTATGCGTGGTCTGGCTGGGCTTGGGGTTCCGCCCGGCCCGGAAGCGGAACATCACGTAGCCCATCAAGACGCCCACAAACCCAACCACCCCGGCCATGATCCAGAGTACGTATTGCATCAGCCAGTCGATCTTGGCCTGCATCGGGCTGGCCGCGGCGGGGAACCACCACTGCCAGTTATGCGGCGCTTCAACATAGCTGTTGGCAATCACTGTCGGGCTGGACGCCGCGCTCTGGGCAAGGGCAAAATGCCCGTGCAACGCCAGCGCCCCCGCCAGGGCCAGCATTGCCAGCTTTTTGGCTGACATATCCTCACGCGTCATTCTGCTGCATCTCGCTTTTTATCATGGCCGTTTCCAAGCCTTATCTTGTGCAGCTACAGGAATATAAGCCGGGCATAGCAAGATCAAGCGAAATACCGGCCGCTCATAACGCCAGCACGATGGTTTTATGCCACCGCCGCGCTGCCGGCGGGCAATTCCCGGCCCTGGCGCAGCGCCGCGGCGTTCTGGCTGATCTGCCCTTCAAGCCCCGCGCAGGCGGCCTTACGGTTGGCAAAGCTGCCGGGAGGCAGCGGCTCGCCGAACAAAATGGTGGCGCGCAGGCTGCCCCGGCGCAGCAAGCGCAGCAGATGCGGCGCCAGATCCATATCGCCGTACCAGGCGATCTCCGGCCTGTCCCCGCGGCGGATTTGCTGGCCGTCCAGCTCGTCATAAACAATCGTCACCGGCTGCACCCAGGGCCGCGCCGGGCCGAAGGCAAGGGTGAAAAACGCCGAGGCAAACGGCAGTACCCGGTTGCCATCAGAGGTCGTGCCCTCCGGAAACAGGATGATATTGTCGCCCTGTTCCAGCCGTTTCTCCAGCACCCGCTGCTCGTGTGCCACCGTGCCACGATTGCGGGAGACGAAAATGGTCCGCCCCAGCCTGGCGATAAGCCCTATCCCCGGCCATCTCGCAATTTCCGCCTTGGCGATGAAACAGCCTGGCACCGCCGCACCCAGCGCCACAATATCCAGCCAGGAGCAATGGTTGGCCACGAACAAGGTGGGCCTGTGGCCAGACCGCTGGCCAATCAGCCGCAGGCGCAGCCCCAGAATCCGGCCCACCCCGCGCCAGTAAAACCGTGCAAACCAGGCCTTGCCCCAGCCCGGCAAGGCCACCAGCACAGCCTGCACGCACACGGCAAACAGGGTCCAGAGCAACACAAGAGCAAGCCTGGCGTAAAGCCGGATCAGGGCGCCTTGCCTTTCAGCATCAGCCGCAAATCCTGCAAAATCGGCGCCGGGTCGGCCCCCAGTGTCTCCCGCACAACATCGGCCCAGTCGCCTACATCCTGCACCTTGCTGGGGGTTGTCCCGCAGTAATTCACGCTTGATGAACGGAAAACCGGTCAGCAGCAGCTGGCGCCAGAGGTCTGAGGTCGGGTTCAGCGGCTTGCGCTGCGCCGCACCGTCGCGGATACGCAAAATCTGCAGCTTGCGGGTTATCTGCACCGGGTCGTTTCGCCCCAGCTCTGTGGCGTCAATCTCGGTCAGCTTGTCCAGCTCAGCCTTATCCACCATCCGCAGCAGCGCCTCGTAAGACCACAGCGCATTGCAGCTCAGCCCGCCCGCCATCATCGCCTGGGTAATGCCAACCTCGTATTTATGCACGATATAGGCTTTCGCCGGCACCGGGCGCACCGCGTTCCAGAATTTGGCAAACGCCGCCGCGCGCAGCGCCTTGGGCCCAAAGGCCAGGAAGAAGGATTGCAGATGGTAGCGTACCTGCCAGCTTTCCGTCAGGCCCCAGATGTCGGATTTTTCGTAGTTCAGCCGACGCAGCACATCGCCCAGCGGCAGCAGCGGGCCGAACACGCTGTCATTGGCGAAAATAATCTCCTGCGTATCCGCCCGCGGCAGGCCAAGGTGATGCAGCGCATCCGCCCAGGCTCCGAAATCATAGCCGACATTGCGCCGTACCAGCACGGCGGCACATTGCTGCTTCAGCATTTCCAGCGCGCCGGGGGCGAGTTTTCCGGAATTGCTCACAAACACAATGTCGCGGCCATTTTCCTTCAGCTCGCGCATGTAGCCGAGCAGCTGCTGCCGCACGGCCCCGCGCCCGTCGAAATGCATAAACAGCACCACCTGCGGGCCCAGTTTCACCGCGCCCTCCGGCCAGGCCATGCTCACCTGGTGCGGGCTGCGCACGCGGCCAGCCAGCACGGCCAGCGGAATGAAGCACCCCCATTTAACCTTGCTCAGGAGTTTCAGAACCGCCCATTTCAGCCAGCGCCGCATGTCTTACCCGCCTTCAACTTGCAGCCGCAGATCCTCCGGCGCATCCTGGTAGGCTGGCAGGTAGGCCTGCAACAAACCAACCGCCTCTTCGCCGCGTTTCAATTTCTGCAAAATCACCACCTCGCCCCGCAAGGCAGGCCAGAAAAGCGGCGCCGGCGGCGCCGGTTCATCCTCTCCCGGCGGCTGCTGCTTTACCAGCGAATCCCGCAGCCGGGCAAAGGCCACGGCCCCGCGCGGCCATTCTGCCTTCTCCTGCATGTACAGCACCCCGGCGGCAAACAGCGCATCCCGCACCGGCGCCTCAAACGGCGGCCGGGCCGTAACCAGCAGCGGCTCCGCCAGCTTCAGCAGCTGCCGCGCGGCCTCGCTCTCACCCCGGTTGCCCAACACGACAAGCGCGGCAAGCGTCAGCGCCGTCACCCGCGCCTCCGGCACTCCCGCTGCCGCCAACGCGCCCAGGCGTGCTGCCACCTGCCCGCCCCGCCCGCCGGGTTGAGCATCCAGCATCACCAGCGCGGCCAGCGCATCCCGGCGCAACGCCTCCTGGCACAGCGGCAGGCGGCGCTCCACACCATCCATGGCCCGGGCGGCATCATAACGCCCGTCATTCACCAGCCGCACAAACCCGTCCACATAAACCCCGGCCAGCAGCGCCTTGTCGCCGCCCGCTTTTTCCAGGGCCAGACCCCGCGTCACCGCCGCTTGCGTGCGGCCCTGCTGCAAATCCAGCAGCATCGCCGCCCAGCGCGCATCCGCCGCCGCCTGGCCGCTCTGCCCGTCCAGCCGGGCCAGCAAATCATGCACACGCGCCAGTGCGTCCGCCTCGTCGTGGCGGGCATCGTTTACCAGCCCGGTGAAAGCCCCCAGCAGCAGCGCCTGGCGCCGCGCCGGGTCTATCTCCAACCCCTCATCAAGCCGCCCGGGTACTTCCGCCGGGTCACCCACCGCCAGGTCCAGCACCGCCCGGGCCAGCCTGGCATCGCGCGCTGCCTCGCCGCCCGTGCGCGCGGCCATCGCCACCACATCATGCCGGGTGGCGAGCGCCAGGGCTTCCTCATACCGCCCGCCATTCACCAGCCGGACGAAACTGCTCAGCCGCACTTCATCCGCCGCCGTCCCCAGCGCCGCCAGCGCATCCGCCACCGGCAGCGCCAGGGCCGCATCGCCGCCCGGAGCCAGATGAAAATTCGCCAGACTCAACAGCGCATCGCGCCGCAGCCCGGCAGGAGTGGCCGCATCCGGCAGCGCCGAAAGCAACCCGGCATGAAGCCGCGCCGCTGCCGCATAAACCTCCGCGTTCACCAGCGCCACAAACCCGCGCCAGCCCGCCATTTTGTCGCCCAGCGCCAGCAGCGCCTCCGCCGCCTCCGGCTTGCCGGCCTCGGCATCGCAGAGCAGCAGCTCCGTGCGCACCACCGCCGCGATGGAAACCGAAAGCCGGTCCCGCCCCAGCGAGCGCTGGTCCAACGCCGATTGCAGCGCCTCGATCGCCTGCTCGGCCAGCGCCAGCATGGGCCGCACAGCCTGCCTGCACTCC
>JAGWZS010000287.1 GCA_018971905.1 Rhodospirillales bacterium
CTGGGCCAGCGTCACCGGCTGGAAATCACCAAAGCCGAACCAAGGCCGTTTCGCGGCGGACGTTCCCTGTGCGCGCCGTAATGAAACGAAATTCGCCGCGGCTGGCACATAGGCAAGGCTGGTTTCGCGGATCAGCCAGGGCGCAGCGGCGAGGTTATCCACGCTGGCGGGGCTGGTGGGCAGCAGCGAGAAGGGCAGCGCCAGCAATGCGCCGGAGGGCGCCACCACAAGGCTGTGCACTTGATGCATCTGTGCCGCGAACGGCGCCAGCGTGGCGGCGTAAATCTTCGCCGCGTCGTTCATGTCGAAAGCTGGCAGGCCGTTATCACCGGGTTCTATGCTGGCGCGAACGGCTTGCACCAGTTTTGCCATCCCGGCTTCGTTCACGGCGGAACGCGCCACCGTCACCCGGCCATCGTGCAGAAAGAACATCCAGCTATCGCCGGGCGTGGTGGTGATGCCCAGAAACGCCTCATCCGGCTTCAACAGTTTCAGCACATCGGCGGCGGGCACCACCTGTTGCACAAGCTGGCCGTAATTGGGCGCTGCGGCCTGTTCGGCAAGCCCAGCCTGTTGCAAGGTGGCGTTCGCGGTGGCGATCTGCTTGTCCAGCGCGGTAAGGGCCGCGCCGTTGTTGGCCACATGCGCCGCCTGGTCACGCTGCTGGTAAAGCTCTTCAAGCCGGCGTTGCGCATCCTGCTGGGCGCGGATGGCCGCGGCCACTTTCGGGTTCGCGGCGCTGGAGGAAAGCCGTGCCGCCGCCTCGGCAATTTCCTGCGTCGTCACGCTGCCCTGGGTCAGTTCGGCGGCCTCGAACATTTCGGCACGCAACGCCTGCGCGCGGGCTGGCTCGGCCACGGCCGCGGCGGCATACACATCAAGGCACGGGCCAATCAGCGCCGCCGTGCTGCCCAGCCGCATGGTGCGCAGCAGCGCCACGCCGCTGCGGCAAGCCGCAAGGGCGCCCTGCTCATCGCCCGCCTGGTCCAGCGCCGCGCCGCGCAGCAAAGCGGTCTCCGCCACCGGGCGCGTACCGGGCAGCGCATCGTTGAAGGCGGCTGTGGCGCTGGCAAGATCATTTGCGGCGGCCTGCGGCTTACCATTGGCCACCGCCAGGGCGGCACCGGTCCGGTCAAGCCTTGCATCCAGCGAAGGCGGTTGTAGCCCGTTATCGTCGGCAATGCGCCTGGCGGTGGCAATCGCCTGGCCGCTGCCTTGCGCGTCGCCCAGCTCATTCAGCGCCACCGCCTGATAGCGCCAGGTTTCAATAACGCCCAGCAAAGCCGCCTGCGTCACGGGGCTGTTCAGGGTCACTTGCGAGGCCATCAACGTATCCGCGCCAATGGGCGCGCTAACCGCGAACAGCACACCGCCGCGCGTCGCATCAGGGCTGGGCTGCAATAATTCCGGCGGCACCAGCGCCGCATACAGCTGGCGGGACTGGCCAAGCAGGGTCAAGGCCTTTCGGTTGTGCCCCTGGTTGAGCTGGTCCAATGCCTCGTCATAAAGCAGCATGGCGGGTGCGGTGGGGTCGCTGGCGCGCGGTGCCAGGCGCGCGGCGGCGGCAAACTGGGCTTGCGCCTCGGGGTACAACCCCTGGTCTGAAAGATTCAGCGCCAGGGAGAGCATCGGCACCACGGTGCCGGGGTTGTCCGCCCCCAATTTCTTTTGCTGCAACGCCAGCGCGGCGCGGTAGGCGATCACCGCCGTTGGAAAATCCTCGGCCTGGTTGGCCTTGGCGCCAAGATCCATGAGTGCGTCGTACTGGCCGACATCGCCGGAGCTGAACGCGTGGGCGGCCAAGCGCTGGGCGAGAAGCTGGTCGGAATCCGCCACCGTCATCTGGCCTGCCGCCTGGGGGGAGACCGTGCCGCTCAGCACGCCAATGGCCCGCTGCATGGCAGGCAAGGCGGGCAGCACGCCATCGGCGTAATACGCCGTGCCGTCTATCTCGGCCACGAGCGCCACATAGGGCCAGCCGCTGAAGCGCTGGGTGCAAGGTAGAATTTCGGCGGGCACGCCATTCAGGATTCGCGCGGGCTGCGGCGCCTCGCAGGCATAGGCGGCATCCAGCCCGGCGCGCCAGGGGCTGCTTGTGGCCAGCG
>JAGWZS010000038.1 GCA_018971905.1 Rhodospirillales bacterium
GGGTGAAGCCCGCGATTAACTACACGTGTCGTTAGGGCCAGCCTGCCAGAACTTGCACCATCCATGCGGGCTGATGACACCCCCGATCATGGTACAATGCCCAGGATCGCCGGGGATGAACATACAACAAGCGGCACATTGCTCTCCACTGTGTGGGGTGTCCTGGTAAGCGGCCTGTTTCTTGGACATCATGGCCATCGCCGCGGCCGGGCGCAGGACCACGAAATTGAACACCGCGGCCGAAAAAGCGGCAAGAGCCCCACGCTTAAGCAGAATACGACGGGTAGACATAATGCGACCTCAGGTAAACAACGACCAGGAGCTTCATAACCTTACCACGTTAGAACGTAGATGTCTTCCTGCGTCAACATACCTTCTCTTCTGTTACCATTGAGAAACCGAAGGAAACCTAGGGCAACCCATCCACTGAGGGGGTTGCCGGCGCACAAACAAGAGCTTTTACGCGATTGGCACGGGCATTTAACCGCAGCATCTCGGAAATTCTTCCCGGAAGCTTTTGTCACCGGTTACGGTCAGGCCGCAAAGCTGCAAAAGGAGGGAGACTATTTGGAAGCCTGCTTGCAATCTCTCCGTGCGGTCATCGCCTTCCTGGAGGAAGACACCGTCAACGCCTATTTTCAACTCTTAAACTTTTAACCCAGCAGGTGAGGCAAACCCTCCGTTAGTTCAGGCAGCCAAATCTCTCAAATCATCTGACGACGACAGGGTGGTTACATGCGGCCCTCCTCGAACCCGGTTAGGACATTGACCGCATTGATACCGATTTCCGCCACGGCGTAGCCGCCTTCCATGATGAACAAGGTAGGCTTGTCCAGACTGGCAATGCGTTGGCCGGCCCGCGTGAAGTCGTCGCTGCCGAGTTGGAAATGCGAAATAGGATCTTCCTTATAGGCGTCAACGCCCAGTGATACCACGACGGCATCGGGGTTGTAGGCAACGATGCGCCGTAACCCCACCTCCAGCGCGGCGGACCATTCCGGCCAACTAGTGCCCCAGCGCATGGGGAGGTTGAGGTTAAACCCCTCTCCCGGTCCGGCACCCAGTTCATCCTCGAAGCCAAGCAGGTAAGGATATTCCTCGTCCGGATGACCATGCAGGGAGACGAAGAGGACGTCATCACGCTGATAGAAGATTTGCTGCGTACCATTGCCATGATGATAATCGATATCGAGGATAGCGATGCGTTTGGCTCCGTCATCCAGCAGTTTTTGCGTGGCGATGGCAGCATTGTTAAGGAAGCAATAGCCTCCAAAATAGTCGGCACCGGCATGATGGCCAGGCGGACGGCAGAGCGAAAATGCCGCGCTGGCGCCGCTGGTGATAAGGGCTGCACCGGTAAGGGCAACGTCTACCGAAGATTTGATCGCCTGCCACGATGTTTTGGTGATGGGGGTGCCGCAATCGAAGCTGTAATAGGCAAGCCGCCCATCCAGGCTGGTGGGAACACGGTTTGCGCGCATGCTGCCTGACCTCCAGGTATAGGGATAGGCGGCGCCGCTGCGTCCCATCCTCTCCCATTCGACCGAGGCGGTTTGCAACAGGGACACCATGCCATCGTCGTGAATCCGCGTGATGGCGCCTAATGGAAATTGATCTGGCGGAGAAACATCGCCAAGGCCAATCTGCCTAATGCGAGAGAGAACAAGTTCAGCACGTTCGGGTTTCTCAAAGGCGGGGACAAATTCGCCGAAGAGCAATTCACCGGGGCTGTGATGCAGGAGATGATCCTGACTGTAAATGGTTTTCATAGCTGCGGCTCCGCTTGGGCTTAGAGATCCGTGGTGGCACAGATGTAACTTTTAAGAATTCTTGGGGAGAGAACATGCCAGATGATTGTGGTACCTTTGGCGATGATCCAGGAATCACCAGCGCCGTAAGTTTCGCTTTGGCCGGTCGACACATCGGTGAGACGAAGTTCGCCTTCGAGCAAGGTGGCGTGCTCGTGAAACGGATACGTGACACGGTAGCGGCCATGGCTGGCTGCATAGAAGCCGCCGGAGACAGGAGTTTCCAGCGTGCCGAAGAGCAGTTTGCCGGACACCTGCATTGGACCGTCCAGTGTTTCCGCACCAATATCTTCCGGTCGCCCCCAAACGTCGAGCGTGGGAACGGCGGAGCCAAGTTTAAAGGCGAGCATGGTGTGATCCTTTGGTCAGGCGTTGAGTAGTTGGGCAATTTCACGGCGGAACGGCAAGGTGCCGTCCGGCAGGGGGGGAGCATCCAGCTCTTCAGCATAGCGATGGCCGGCATAGACCGCATGGGCGATGGTGGCAGGGGCAAGGGCGTCGCCGATCGTTGTCACCGATTCGATTCCAGAATCAGCGAACTCTTCGCTTCTGGCTTCGAGAGCGAGACGCAGCGAATCATTGGGCAGACGCGCCGTAATCAGGATGACGGCATCCACCTCGACACGCTCCTCACGCCCCGTAAAGGCGCATGACAAGGTGACATGATCTCGAGAAATATGAGATATAACCTTGAAAGATTTTATGGACACGCCCTTTTCCAGCATGCGCCTCTGGATGAAATGCTGCTCCATGGTGTTGCGCGTCCAGGTCGAGGCTTCAGAGGCAGGGGTGGCATAGATGGTGTCGTAGCCACGTTCCGCCAGAAGTTCCGCCATTACGCCGCCCATGTAATAATGGTCGTCGTCCCAGACCAGTACTCGTTTTCCGGCTGGCAGGCACCCTTGCATGATGTCGCTTGGAGAGAGCACCTCCATGCCTTCGGCAATGGCAATGGGCCTTGTATGGTGATGGCCCACGCCGTCGCGCCGCCAGGTGGCACCGGTGGCAAGCAGGATACGGGGAAAGCCGAACTCCAGCGCATTCCCGGCCGTTAGCCGACTGTCGAAATAAATCTGCACATTGGGAAGCTGGCGAAGCTGCATGTCGCGATAGTCGCGCACGCGAATCCAGGCGGCGAGGCCAGGGAGTTTCGCTTCCTGCGCAACGCGGCCGCCAAGCTCGGTCGTGGCCTCAGCCAGGGCGACATCATAGCCGCGCTTGCCCAAAGCATGCGCCGCTTCCAACCCTGCAGGGCCGGCGCCGATAATGAGAATGGATTTGTCACTAGCCTTGGCTTTGATGCGCTCCGGATGCCAGCCTTTACGCCACTCCTCGCCCATGGTGGGATTCTGGGTACAGCGCAACGGCGATTGCGTGAAATCGCCCGAGACGCAGATATTGCAACCGATACATTCGCGGATATCGTCGAGCCGGCCTTCGGAGAGCTTGTTGGGCAGAAAAGGATCGGCAATGGAAGGACGCGCCGCGCCGATAAGGTCTAGCACGCCTTTGCGCACCAGGCTCGCCATGCGGTCCACCGAGGTATAACGCCCGACCCCAACCACAGGCTTGCTGGTGAGCCGCCTGATATTGCTGATGAAAGGCTCCTGCACACCTTCCTCGGCAAAGCGGGAGGTCTGGCTGTCATTCTCCCAGCCCGCCAGCGTCACGTCCCACAAATCGGGCAAATCAGCCATCAGGCCGATCATGTCCTCAACTTCTTCCTTGTAGAGACCACCTTCGCCGATCAACTCATCAACCGAAATGCGTACCGGAATAGCGCAAGTGTCGCCGACCGCTTCTTTGCTATCCTCGGTGATTTCACGCAGAAGGCGGATGCGGTTCTCCAGGCTGCCACCATATTCATCAGTGCGGTCGTTATAGCGGCGCGACAGAAAATGATGGAGAAAGCCGAGCGCGTGGGCAGCATACACATAAATGAGGTCGAACCCAGCACGCTTGGCGCGGTGCACGGCCTGCAGATGCCATTTACGGATATTGACGATGTCGGTCTTGTCCATCCGGCGGGTCTGCACCGGGTCGTAGGTGAAGGTCGCGACGGGCAATGAGGCGGGGCCCATGGGTACTTCACGCGAATAAAGGTTGGAACCGTTCATGCCGTTATAGGCAAGCTCGATGCCAGCCAGGCTGCCCTGGGCATGGATTTTATCTGCCATTTTGGCGAGCGCGGGAATATCGCGATCATCCCACAACCGGAGCTCGATGAACGGGGTGATATCGGACGAGTAATGCATCTCAACCTGCTCGGTGCAGACCACTGCCCACCCGCCCTCGGCCTTGATGCCACGCATTTCGGCCAGGGCGGAGGGATCTCGATAGCCCATGCCGTTGCAATGCGGCACTTGGTAGAAGCGATTGCGGGCCGTGACGGGGCCGATTTTCACCGGCTCGAAAAGAATATCGTGCGAAGGATGGCGGGCCATGCGACGGCTCCTGTTAGGTGGTATATTTGATCCAAACGGTCTTCAACGCCGTGAATTTATCCAGGGCATGCAACGAAAGATCTCGGCCAAACCCTGACTGGCCCATGCCGCCAAAGGGCGTCTGCGGGCTGAGTGCATCCACCGTGTTCACCGAGACCGTGCCCACGCGCAGGCTGTCCGAAACACGCAAGGCGCGATCCAGATCGGCCGTCCAGACCGAGGCAGCAAGCCCATAAACACTGTCATTGGCAAGGCGAATGGCGTCTTCCTCTGTATCAAAGGGAATGATCGACAGCACAGGACCGAAAATCTCGTCACGCGCCAGGCTGGAGCCAGGATCGACATTGTCAAAAATCGTTGGCTGCATGAAGGCGCCGCGAGGATGGAGCGGCACACGGGCGCCGCCGGTTACGAGCCGGGCAGAGGGCGGCGCGGCCTCGACAAAGCGCATGACATGATCGAGATGGGCATGGTCCACGAGCGCCCCCATGCGGCTCGTGGGGTCCAGCGGGTCGCCGGGCTGCATGGTCGCGGCGATGGCGGCGAGACGCTCCACAAACTCGGCCTGGATACGGCGTTCAACGAGCAGGCGCGCATTGGCGGAACAAACCTGCCCGGCATTAAAGAAAATCCCAAAGGCGGCCATCCGCGCCGCTTCGTCGAGATCCTTGGCGTCAGCGAAAACGAGGTTGGGGCTCTTGCCTCCAAGCTCTAGCCAAACCTGCTTGAGATTGGACTGGCCGGAATATTCCATCAGCGCGCGGCCGGTGCGGGTGGAGCCGGTAAAAGCGAGGCAGTCAACATCCTGGTGCAATGCAAGAGCCTTGCCCGCCTGGTGACCAAAGCCGGTGACGACGTTCAGTACACCGTCCGGCAGCCCGGCCTCGCGTGCCAGCTCGGCCAAGCGCAGAGCGGAAAAGGGCGAGCGTTCGGACGGCTTCAGCACCACGCAATTGCCTGCAGCGAGAGCCGGGGCACATTTCCATGCCGCCATGTCGAACGGAAAGTTCCATGGCACGATGGCGCCGACAACGCCCAAGGGAACACGGCGGACAAGAGCGAGGTTGCCCGGACCGACGGGGGCGACCTCTTCGGCGATCTTGTCCAGCGCCTCGGCATAATAGCGCCAGACGGCCGCAGCGCCGGGGATATCGATGGTCGCGGCTTCTTCAACCGGCTTGCCCATATCCAAACTTTCCATCGCCGCCAGCTCGGCGGTATGGCGCTCGATGAGTTCGGCCAGACGCAGCAGAATAATGCGGCGCTCAGCCATAGACTTGCCAGACCAGCGCCGGTCTTCGAAGGCCGCACGGGCAACGCAGACGGCGCGGTCTATGTCCGCCGCGTTGCCCATTGCAACGTGCCCCAGCACCTCGCCTGTGGCAGGATTGGCTTTGGCAAAGCTGGCGCCATCAGCAGCAGGTACAAACACACCGTCGATAAAAAGCTGATCGCGCATGGTGAGGGATGCGGCGAAACGCTGCCACTCGGAGCAAGATTTTAGAGGCATGGCGCAGTCCTTTATTCCGCCACGGCGGGAAGAATAACACCTTCCACGCAGTAGCGCCGGGGACGAAAAAACACGATACCTGCCAACAATGTACCAACACCGACAATGATGGTGGTGGTATTAAATGTGGTGATGGCATAGATGCCTGTGCCAATGAGGGCAACGGCGCTCAGCCCTGGAAAGAGCGAGAAGGCAAACCAGCGCCTCCAGGATTCCCGATAAGCGTCGCGATAAATCCAGGCGGATACCAGTCCGGCCATGCCGAAATAGTAAGAAACCTGCAAGCCCGACGCGGTGACGCCATCACTCAATATGGCGCTGACTGAGGGCATGAAGCCCGTCAGCAGGATACCGGCCAGACCGGCGCCAATGAGCCAATAGGTGGCTTGCAGCGGGCTTTGAGTTTTAGCGCTGACCTTGCCGAGATAATGGGGCAGTGCGCCGTCGCGGCCCATGGCGAAAAGGGTGCGGGTAACTTGCAGCATGCCTGTCTGCACCGTCGCGGCACTGGAAAAAATGACCGCGATGGAGGCAATTAAACCACCGGTGCGACCCAGGCCCGACGCAATGGAGATTTGATAAAGAAGGTTGCTGCTGAAATTCTGAGTCTGCGCCATCGTAAAAAGAATGAGTGCGGCAGCGGCGTAGAGCGAATACAGAAAAATGGTTGCGATGACACCCGACAGACCGCCATTTCCTGCGGCGTGCTCACCGTTCCGGGTTTCCTCGCCGAGATTCGCCGTGACGTCCCATCCCCAATACAGAAAGACCACAACAAGGGCCGAGGCAGCAAAACTCTGACCAGAGAAATGATGGATGAGATAGCTTGGGCTGTAGAGATGAAACGAGAACGGGTTGGCAAAAGACGTGGCATGCCCATGGACGATTGCCGCGGCGCCGATGATCAGAAGAACAACGATCTCGAAGCTCAGCATAACAACCTGCAGATAGCTGGTAAGCTTGATACCGAACATGATCACGCCGACGATAAGGAGGAACCAGACCGCAGAGAGTGCAGTGGTCAGGGCCACGTTGTTGACCAGACTGGGGTTGATGAAATCCAAGATTGCCGTGGAAAGAGGAACGACACCCGAGATGATGAAGATCATCTGCGCTGTGATCAATGCCCAGCCAGACATGAAGCCATTGAATTTACCAAACGCTTGGCCGACCCACTTGAACGCAGCGCCGGCATGGGCACCGCGCCTGTTCAACCCTTTATAGGCCATCGCAATCCCAAGCATGGGCACAGCGAAAACAAGAATGTAAAGCGGGCTGAGCAGACCGGCGATGCCAATGAGAGACCCCATGGCAAGGGCAATCGCGTTGGCTGGCCCTGAGCCGGCAACACCAAGCACCAGTGACTCAAAGAAAGACAAAGAGTTTTCACGAAGTTTATCGCTCATGCTGGTCTCCTTTTTGAGGGGCTGCTGTCAAAGTTGACGCTGGGAGAAAGAACCGGCGGGATTGATACCAATCCCACTCGACTTTCCTTATGTCTTGGACGCGTTATCAGGCCGGGGCATTTAAAACGGTCTTTCGCTGAATTTATATCTTGCGAACCATGAGATCGTGGGTTTCAACAAGCACCAGAAGCGGGACTTTCACTCGTGGGCGCCAAAGCTTTTCTCCGTTTTGTATGAATTATTGGAGCTTACACATTGCAGGGCAACAAAAGCCTGGAAACAGGGCTCGATGCGGCGGCGCCTGGTCGCACCGGGTGTCGGGAGCGCGACCATCACCTTCGCACTACATACAGACATTTGCCTTCGGCAGATTGGGCCGACCGTCATAGCCAATAAACATGGGCTGCATTTCACTCCTGGTTATTTTTAGCGGCCTCCTATTTGAACTTTAGATAACACGAAGCAAATTGCACTCATCATCGAATTTACTGAAGCTCAAATGAGTTTTTCCCTCAAACGAGACCAAAAAAATAACCCGCACCATTCAGCGCCGCCTTATTTTTAAGCATTTTGTCCAGCATCACGGGTTTTGACCCGGTAGATCGACCCATTTTTAGCGCAAATTTTTACGTATATTCTCCAGGTTCAGGCCTCATTCTTTGAAATAGGCAGCGACTGAAGCCGCGATGGTGATGGCAGCGCGAAAGGCGTCACCAGCAGCCCGCTCACCGGCCCCTGGCCCGAAAACCTGCCCCTGAAAGCCGGCGCCACCGCCCTGCGCCAAGCGGCCCGCGAGGCGAAGAACAAAGAGGAAAACGCTTCGGAACTCGACCAAAAGCGACTAGCGCAACATATTGTTATTGCTAGTTAATTGGTGGGTGCACAAGGATTCGAACCTTGGACCTACTGATTAAGAGTCAGCTGCTCTACCAACTGAGCTATGCACCCAAGCCGTTATGCGTTTCCGCACAGCGATGGCGGCCCTATAAACGCCATGGAGCATATTGAAAAGCCCTCCGGCGCAGTTTTTTGCCGCACCGGGTGCAGGCCGCCCCGGCACCCGGTGTTTTGCCACAAAACACCCAAACCCGCCCTCACGCCTAAATTTTTCCCTGATTTTTGAGGAATGCCGCCTTCTGCGGCAATCCATGCACAACCCCGGCATTTCGTCCACAATGGGGGCATTGACCTTAACGCATCGGTCATATCCAATGCCGACATAGGGCCGCGGCAAGGAGATTCCATGGCATACGCCTTACAACAACTCGTTAATGGCCTGACTCTGGGCATGATCTACGGCCTGATCGCCGTTGGCTACACCATGGTTTACGGCATCATCGGCATGATTAATTTTGCCCATGGCGACGTGTTCATGATCGGTGCTTTCGTTGGTATTTTCGTTATCACCGCGCTTACCGGCCTTACCTCCCTGCCGCTGGCGCTGCTGGCGGCTTTTGTGTTCTCGGCCTTCATCTGCGCGGTTTATGGCTTTGCCATAGAACGCGTGGCCTACCGGCCGCTGCGCGGCTCGTTTCGCCTGGCACCGCTGATCTCGGCCATCGGCATGTCCATTCTGCTGGAAAACTATGTGCAGGTAAGCCAGGGCGCGCTGGAGCGTGCAATTCCGAACCTGCTTCCCGGCGGGATCACCCTGATGGATGAGAACGGCTTCGTGGTGCAGCTCTCCTGGATGCAAATGGCCATCATGGCGGTAACACTGGGGTTGCTGGCGGCGTTCACTTACCTTGTTACCAAAACCCCGCTGGGCCGCGCCATGCGCGCCGTGGAGCAGGACGCCAAAATGGCCGCCCTACTGGGGATAGACACCAACCGCACCATCTCCATCACCTTCATCATCGGCTCGGCTCTGGCCGCCTTCGCGGGGGTGATGTTCCTGCTCTATTACGGGGTGATCGATTTTTATATCGGCTTCAACGCCGGCATTAAAGCCTTCACCGCGGCGGTGCTGGGGGGTATCGGCTCGCTGCCGGGTGCGGTGCTGGGCGGATTGCTGATCGGGCTTATCGAGGCGTTCTGGTCTGGTTATGCAACCGTCGCCTACAAGGATGCCGCGGTTTATTCCATCCTCGCCATTGTGCTGATGTTCATGCCAAGCGGGCTGCTGGGCCGCCATGAGGTGGAAAAAGTATGAGCGCCCAGCTTGAGGATCTGAAGGATTCCGCTGCCGCCGCGTTTGTAGCCCTGCTCATATTCGGCCCCTTCATAGGGCTGCGGCTTACCGACAACGACGCTGGAAATCTGGGTCTTTCTACCCGCCCTGTGGCGCTGATCCTGGCGGTAATCGGGGTTTTCGCGGCCCGCCTGCTGATCCTCACCTGGGCCCGCCACCGCCCGGCGAAGCTTGCCCCTGGGCTTGGCGCGCGGGTGCAGAAAACCGGCAAATTCATAGCCCCAGCCTTGCTGGTTTTCGCCATTGTAATGCCGCTGCTGCCCGGCCTGCCCAACGCCTACATCGACCTTGGTGTGCTGATCATGACCTATGTGATGCTCGGCTGGGGGCTGAACATTGTGGTCGGCCTCGCCGGGCTGCTGGACCTTGGCTACGTGGCCTTCTACGCCGTGGGGGCATATTCCTTCGCACTCATCTCCATCAATTTCGGCCTGGGGTTTTGGGAATGCCTGCCCCTCGCGGGGATTCTCGCCGCCTTCTGGGGCATGTGCCTGGGGTTTCCGGTGCTGCGGCTGCGGGGCGATTATCTGGCGATCGTGACCCTGGCATTTGGAGAGATCATCCGCCTGGTCATCACCAACTGGGTCTCGCTCACCGGCGGGCCGAACGGAATGCTTGGCATGCCGGAACCCACATTATTTGGGCTGAGATTTTCCATGGCGGGCGGGCCTGGCACCTTCGCCGGGTTTTTTGGGCTCACCCCTGCCCCCTGGCAGCGCGATGCATTTCTTTATTACGTGATCCTGGGGCTGGCGCTGCTAACCAACTGGGTAACGCTGCGGCTTCGCCGCCAACCCCTGGGCCGCGCCTGGGAGGCACTGCGCGAGGATGAGATCGCCTGCCGGTCGCTAGGCATAAATGTTCGCAACACCAAACTCACCGCCTTTGCCATCGGCGCGTTTTTTGGCGGTTTCGCGGGCTGCTTCTTCTCCGCGCGGCAGGGCTTCATCAGCCCGGACAGTTTCACCTTCATCGAATCCGCCACCGTGCTGGCCATTGTGGTACTGGGTGGGGCGGGCAGCCAGCTTGGCGTGGTGCTGGCCGCCTGCGTCATGATCGGCGTGCCGCAGATGCTGCAAGGCTTGCAGATCTACCGCATGCTGATTTTTGGCATAGCACTGGTGCTGATTATGATTGTGCGCCCGCGCGGCTTCATCTCCACCCGCCGCCCCACCGTTTTGCTGGGGAAAGAGGCCGTGGCCATAGGCGGGGAATTGCGCGCCGAAGGAAGGGGCTGAACCATGACGGTGCTGGCCGTAACCGACCTGACCATGCGCTTCGGCGGGCTTACCGCCGTTAACGACGTCTCGTTCTCCGCCGAGCGCGGCGAGATCACCGCCATTATCGGCCCGAACGGTGCTGGCAAAACCACGCTGTTCAACTGCATCACCGGTTTTTATAAACCCACCGTGGGCAGCATCGTCGTCTCGCCCGAAGTGGGAAAGATCGTGCAGCTTGAAAAGCTGCCTGGCCATGCCATCGCCCGCAAGGGCAAGGTGGCGCGCACTTTCCAGAACATAAGGCTGTTCGGTGGCATGACGGTGCTGGAAAACCTGATGGTGGCGCAGCACAACGCGC
Organism: Rhodospirillales bacterium; assembly: GCA_018971905.1. Classification (GTDB taxonomy): domain Bacteria; phylum Pseudomonadota; class Alphaproteobacteria; order Acetobacterales; family Acetobacteraceae; genus Acidocella. Next base: position 10,938 of record JAGWZS010000038.1, read on the forward strand.
TGCAAGCCGCCACCGGCTTTGGCGTGCTGGGCGTGCTGGGCATTGGCGGCTACCGCGCCGCCGAGCGC
>JAGWZS010000039.1 GCA_018971905.1 Rhodospirillales bacterium
CATCCGCCGGGCGAAGGGCGGGAAGGGCTAAACGATGTCACGTTCTGTTTGGAAAGGTCCGTTTGTCGACGGATACCTCCTTGGCAAGGCCGAGGCGTCCCGCGCCTCCGGCCGCAACGAGATCATCAAGATCTGGTCGCGCCGCTCCACCATCCTGCCGCAATTCGTCGGCCTGACTTTCGGTGTCTATAACGGGAAGAAATTTCTGCCCGTGCAGGTCAACGAGAACATGGTCGGCCATAAGTTCGGTGAATTCTCCCCCACGCGCACCTTTCCGGGGCACGCGGCGGACAAGAAAGCGAAGCGGGGCTAATCATGAGCAAGCCGAAAACCGCGCGCGCGCTGGCCGACCATCAGGCCGAAGCGATCGCCCGTAACATTCGCGTCAGCCCGCGTAAGCTGAACCTGGTCGCGGCCTCCATCCGCAACCTGCCGGCTCAGCGCGCCTTGGCAGACCTCACCTTCTCCAAGCGCCGCATCGCCAAGGCGGTGAAGAAGTTGCTTGAGAGCGCCATCGCCAATGCTGAGAACAATCATCAGTTGGATGTGGACAAGCTGTTCATCTCCACCGCTGAGGTTGGTCGCGGCATCGTGATGCGCCGCTTCCATGCGCGCGGCCGTGGCCGTTCGGCGATGGTTGAGAAATGGTTCAGCCATCTGAAGATTGTTGTTGAGGAGCGCGAGGCCGCTGAAAAGCCGAGCCGCGATGCGCGTCCGGGTTTCGGCAAGAAGGCCGCCAAGCCCGCTGAGAACTCTGCTGGGGAGGCCGCGTAATATGGGTCACAAGATTAATCCGATCGGCCTGCGCCTCGGCATCACCCGCACCTGGGACAGCCGCTGGTACGCCGACAAGGACTACGCCAAGCTGCTGCATGACGACATCAAGCTGCGCAACCATTTGCGCGGTAAGCTGAGCCAGGCTGGTGTGTCCAAGGTTGTTATTGAACGTCCGGCCAAGAAGCCGCGCGTGACGATCTACGCCGCCCGTCCGGGTGTGGTCATCGGCAAGAAGGGTCAGGATATCGACAGCCTCCGCAAGGAGCTGTCGGGCATGGCCAAGACCGACGTGTCGCTGAACATCATGGAAATCCGCAAGCCGGAGATCGATGCGACGCTGGTGGCCGAAAACATCACCCAGCAGCTGGAGCGCCGCGTGGCTTTCCGCCGCGCCATGAAGCGCGCCGTGCAATCCGCCATGCGCCTTGGCGCCCAGGGCATCAAGATCACCTGCTCCGGCCGTCTGGGCGGGGCTGAGATCGCCCGCGTCGAATGGTATCGTGAAGGCCGCGTGCCGCTGCACACGCTGCGCGCCGACCTGGATTACGGCACCTCCACCGCCAAGACCACCTACGGCACCTGCGGCGTCAAGGTTTGGATCTTCAAGGGTGAGATCCTGGTCCAGGACCCGCTTGCGCAGGATAAGCGCGCGGCCGAACAGGCCCCGCAGCGCTAAGGAATTAATGCCATGATGTCTCCTAAGCGTACCAAGTTCCGCAAGGCGCATAAGGGCCGTATCCACGGCAACGCCAAGGGCAACACGCAGCTGAATTTCGGCGCGTTCGGCCTGAAGGCGCTGGAACCCGAGCGCATCACCGCGCGGCAGATCGAAGCCGCCCGTCGTGCCATCACCCGCTCCATGAAGCGTGCTGGCCGCGTGTGGATCCGCATCTTCCCGGATCTGCCGGTTTCCACCAAGCCGGCGGAAGTGCGTATGGGCTCCGGCAAGGGCAGCCCTGAATTCTGGGTTGCCCGCGTGGCCCCTGGCCGTATCGTGTTCGAGATCGACGGTGTGTCTGAGACACTGGCCCGTGAGGCTCTGTCTCTGGGTGCTGCGAAGCTGCCGATCCGCACCAAATTCGTCACCCGTATCGGTGAGGCGTAAGAATTATGAACACTGCATCTGACATTCGGGCCAAGTCCCCGGACGAGTTGAAGGCGCTGTTGCTGGATTTGCGCAAGGAGCAGTTTAATCTGCGGTTCCAGCGCGCCACCGGCCAGCAGGAAAACACCAGCCGCGTGCGCGTTGTGCGCCGCGACATTGCGCGCGTGAAGACGATTCTCGCGGAACGCGCCCGCACCGCCGAGAAGGGTTAAGAGGGTACCATGCCGAAACGTGTTCTGACCGGGCGGGTTGTGAGCGACAAGATGGACAAGACGATTACCGTGCTTGTCGAGCGCCGCATCATGCATCCGCTGTATAAGAAGTTCATTCGCCGCTCCAAGAAATACGCGGCGCATGACGAGAACAATGTCTGCGTGGAAGGTGACCTGGTGCGCATCGAGGAATGCGCGCCGATCAGCCGCCGCAAGACCTGGGTGGTGACCGAGCGCAATGGCGCCGCGTTGGCCGCCGAAACGCAGGCTGGCTGAGAGGGGTTTGAGACATGATTATCGTTGAATCCAATCTCGATGTTGCCGACAACTCAGGTGCCAAGCGCGTGCAGTGCATCAAGGTGCTCGGCGGCTCCAAGCGCAAGACAGCCTCTGTCGGCGATGTGATCGTGGTGTCCGTGAAGGATGCGATCCCCCGCGGCAAGGTCAAGAAGGGCGACGTGCACCAGGCCGTTGTGGTCCGCACCGCTTATCCCGTGCGCCGTCCTGATGGCAGCGTGATCCGCTTTGACCGCAATGCGGCCGTGCTGATCAACAAGCAGCAGGAGCCGATCGGTACCCGTATCTTTGGGCCGGTGGTTCGTGAGCTGCGTGCCCGTAAGTTCATGAAGATTATCAGCCTGGCGCCGGAGGTGCTGTAATATGGCCGCGCGTATTAAAAAGGGTGACAAGGTGCTGGTGATTTCCGGTGCTTCCAAGGGCGCCCGTGGTGAAGTGCTAAGCGTCAGCCCCGCTGAAAACAAGGCGGTTGTGCAAGGCGTGGCCGTGGCCAAGCACCACACCAAGCCGAGCCGCATGGGCCAGGAGGGAGGCATCATCTCCCGCGAGGCTGCCGTGCATCTGTCGAATCTGGCGTTGATCGATCCTGCCACCGACAAGCCGACCAAGGTCGGGTTCCGGGTTCTGGATGATGGCCGCAAAGTGCGTGTCGCTCGTAAGAGCGGCACCGCGATTGACGGCTGAAGGAGGCCGCAATGAGCGAAGAAAAAATCCTGCCCCGTCTGCAGAAACATTACCGCGACGTGGTTCGTGCCGAGCTCAAGCAAGAGTTTGGCTACACCAACGTCATGCAGATTCCGGTGCTTGAGAAGATCGTCATCAACATGGGTGTTGGTGAAGCCGCCGGCGACCAGAAGAAGCTGGACGCCGCCGTGGCGGAGCTCACCCTCATCGCCGGCCAGAAGCCGGTGAAGACAGTGGCGAAGAAGGCGATCGCCGGCTTCAAGATTCGTGCTGGCCTGCCGATCGGCGCCAAGGTCACGCTGCGCGCCGACCGTATGTTTGAGTTCCTGGACCGCCTGGTCACCATCGCGCTGCCGCGCGTGCGCGACTTCCGCGGTATTCCGGCGAACAAGGGTTTCGATGGCCGCGGCAATTTCACGCTCGGCGTGAAAGAGCAGATTATTTTCCCCGAAATCGTGTACGACAAGGTCGATGCGATCCGCGGGATGGATATTTGCTTCGTGACCAGCGCGAAAACCGACGCGGAAGCGAAGGCGCTGCTCAAGGGTTTCAACCTGCCGTTCGCGAAGTAAGGCGGCGGGTTTGGCAAAGTTTTTGGAAAACGGCTGGGGGTTCCAGCAGGTTCCGGAGGGGTTTTAGAGAATGGCTAAGACATCACAGGTCAACAGGAACGCCAAGCGCGAGCATATGGCTGCCCGTGACAAGGGCAAGCGCGCGGCGCTGAAAGCGACGATCATGGATCGCTCGCTGCCGGTTGAAGACCGTTTCGAGGCGAGCCTCAAGCTCGCGCAATTGCCGCGCAATGGTGCGAAGGTGCGGGTTCGCCTGCGCTGCGAGCTCACCGGCCGCGCCAGGGGCAATTACCGTAAGTTCAAGCTCTGCCGTATCGCCTTCCGCGACCTGGCGAGCACCGGGCAGATCCCCGGCGTCACCAAGGCCAGCTGGTAAGGAAAAGGGCACAAAACCATGTCTATGTCCGATCCTTTGGGTGATATGCTCACCCGTATTCGCAACGCTCAGCACGCGCGGATGACCTCCTGCACCGCCCCTGCGTCCAACCTGCGCGCCAATGTGCTCGAGGTTCTGAAGCGTGAAGGCTTCATCCGTGGTTTTTCCCGCGAGGAAATCCGCGCTGGTGTCGCTCAGTTGCGCATCGAGCTGAAGTATAATGAGGGCCAGCCGGTGATCAAAGAGATCAGCCGCGTGTCCCGCCCTGGCCGCCGCGTGTACTCCAAGATCAAGGAGCTGCCGCGGGTTTATAACGGCCTCGGTGTGTCTATCCTGTCTACGCCGCGTGGCGTGATGAGCGATGTGGAAGCCCGCGCTGCCAATGTTGGCGGCGAAGTGCTCTGCCGCGTGTTCTAAGGGAGCGCCAAGATGTCTCGTGTTGGTAAATATCCCGTTGAAGTTCCCGCCGGCGTCACCATTGCCATCTCCGGCAATGTCGTCACCGCCAAGGGCAAGCTGGGTGAGCAGCAGCTCACGCTGACCGATCTGGTTGACGTGACGGTTGACGGCAACAAGGTTTCCGTTTCCCCGAAGAATAAGGAAGCGCAGTCCCGCATGATGTGGGGCACCACCCGCGCCAATATCGCGAACATGGTGAAGGGCGTTTCTCAAGGGTACTCCAAGACCCTGGAAATCACCGGCACTGGTTACCGTGCGGCGGTGCAGGGCGCGAACCTGGTGGTGAATCTGGGTTTCTCCCACGATGTCACCTACCCGATCCCCACCGGGATCAAGGTGACCTGCGAAAAGCCGACCTCGATTAAGGTTGAGGGCGTGGACAAGCGTCAGGTTGGTCAGGTCTGCGCTGAGCTGCGCGCCTGGCGTCCGCCTGAGCCGTATAAAGGCAAAGGTGTCAAGTTCGAGGGCGAGGCCATCCGCCGCAAAGAGGGTAAGAAGAAGTAATGTCGAGCAATCTGGACCTGCAGGCCCGCCGCCGGGCGCGCCTTCGCTATCAGCTTCGGCAGAAGTCCGGTGGGCGCCCGCGCCTGTCGGTCTTCCGCTCCGGCAAGCATATCTATGCCCAGATCATCGACGACGCGCAGGGGTGCACCCTGGCCGCCGCTTCGAGCCTGGACAAGGCGCTGAAGAACGCCTTGAAGACCGGCGCGGACAAGGATGCCGCCGCTGCTGTCGGCAAGCTGATCGCCGAGCGTTGCAAGGAAGCTGGTGTTACCCAGGTCGTGTTCGACCGTGGGTCCTATCTCTATCATGGCCGGGTGAAAGCCCTGGCAGAGGCGGCCCGCGAGGGCGGCCTCGACTTCTAAGAGGGTTTGCACATGGCACGTGAAGCACGTGAAGGCGGCCAGCGCCGGGACCGGGAACGTAATAACGACCGCGACCGTGAAGCCGGTGATGAGTTTATCGATAAGCTGGTGACCATCAACCGCGTTGCCAAAGTGGTGAAGGGCGGCCGCCGGTTCGCTTTTGCCGCTCTGGTGGTGGTGGGTGACCAGAAGGGCCGCGTTGGCTACGGTGCGGGTAAGGCCCGCGAAGTGCCCGAGGCGATCCGCAAGGCAACCGAACGTGCCAAGAAATCCATGATCCGCGTTCCCATGAAGGAAGGCCGGACCCTGCATCATGACGCACGTGGCATTTTTGGCGCGGGTGAGGTGGTGCTGCGCACGGCCCCGGCCGGTACCGGCATTATCGCCGGCGGCCCGCTGCGCGCCGTGTTCGAGACGCTGGGCATTGCCGACGTGGTGGCCAAGTCTCTGGGTTCCCGCAACCCGCATAACATGGTGAAGGCAACCTTCGCCGCGTTGCAGGGTGCCACCAGCCCCCGCCAGGTGGCTAACCGCCGCGGCAAGAAGGTGGCCGAGCTGTTTGGCGCGCCGGAGAAGCAGGTGGAGACGGCCGATGTCTGATAAGAAAATCCGCATCACCCAGGTTGCTTCCGGCAATGGCCGGAAGCCCGGCCAGCAGGCAACGCTGGTTGGTCTTGGCCTGAACAAGATCGGCAAGGCTGTGGAGCGCAACGCCAGCCCGGAAGTGCTGGGCATGGTGAACAAGGTTAAACACCTGCTCAGGGTTGAAGAGCTCGGTTGAGCGGTAAGGAATTGCAACGATGAAACTGAACGAAATCCGGGACAATCCCGGCGCCCGTCTCAAGTCCAAGCGCCTCGGCCGTGGCATCGGCTCCGGCAAGGGCAAGACTTCCGGCAAAGGCGTGAAGGGCCAGAAGGCGCGTGAGGGCGTGTCCCTCAACGGGTTCGAGGGCGGTCAGCTCCCGATCTATCGCCGTTTGCCCAAGCGCGGCTTTAACAACATAAACCGCAAGGTGTTCGCACCGCTGAACCTGGACGCGCTGGACGCGGCCCTTGAGGCAGGCAAGCTGAACGCGGGTGAAACCATCACCGAAGCGATGCTGGCAGCGGCGGGCGTAGTGCGGCTGAGCAAGGCTGATGGCGTGCGCCTGCTGGCCCGTGGTGCCATCTCCAAGGCTGTCACGCTGGAAGTTTCCGGTGCGTCTGCTGCGGCGGTTGCCGCGGTGGAACAGGCAGGCGGCAAGGTGACCACGCTGGGCGGCAAGGCTGAAGAACCCGCCGCGTAATTGGACTTGCCTCGGCCGGGAAAACCGGCAAATTGGCGCTGATGGACCGGCGCTTGCCTGTTGTGTGACCCACCGGCAAGCGCCGTTTTTTATGGAATAAGGGATAGGACATGGCATCCGCCGCAGAACAGATGGCCGCCGGCATGAACCTGAGCGGGTTCGGCAAGGCCACGGACCTTCACAAGCGTATTCTCTTCACCTTGGGCGCGTTGATCATCTTCCGCCTGGGCACTTATATTCCGGTGCCGGGTGTTGATGGCGCGGTGATGGCGCAGCTGATGACCCAGAACGGCTCCGGCCTTTTGGGCATGTTCAACATGTTCACCGGTGGCGCGCTGGGGCGCATGACCATCTTCGCCTTGAACATCCTTCCCTACATCAGCGCCTCCATCATCATCCAGCTGATGAGCTCCACCATCCCCGCCCTTGAGGCGATGAAGAAAGAGGGCGACTCCGGCCGCCAGCGCATCACGCAATATACCCGTTATCTCACCGTTTTCATCGCCACGGCGCAGGCTTACGGCATCGCCGTCAGCCTTGAGCGTGTGCATGGCGCAATGGGGGCTGCGGTCATCGACCCCGGGTTCTTCTTTATTTTCACGGCGGTGGTCACGCTGGTCGGCGGCACGGTGTTCGTGATGTGGCTGGGCGAGCAGATCACCGCGCGCGGCATCGGCAATGGCTCCAGCCTCATCATTTTCGCGGGTATCGTTGCCAACATGCCCGTGGCTGTCGCCAATATTCTGGAGCTGGGCTCCACCGGCGCGCTTTCCACCTTCTTCATTATCATTATTTTCGTCGTTGCCCTGCTCATCATTGGCTTCGTGGTGTTCATGGAGCGTGCGCAGCGCCGCATTTTGGTGCAGCACCCCAAACGCCAGATGGGCCAGAAGGTGTTTGGTGGCGAAGCCAACTACATGCCCTTGAAGGTGAATGCCTCGGGTGTGATGCCGCCGATTTTCGCGTCCTCCCTGCTGGTGATTCCGGCCACCCTCATCGGCTTTTCCGCCGGCGGTCCGGGCTGGCTGCAAACCGCGGCGCATTTCATCGCCCGCGGGCAGCCGGTCTATTATCTGCTATTCGCGGGTTTGATCATTGGCTTTGCCTTTGTCTGGGCGGCCATCGCCTTCAACCCGGAGGAAACGGCGGAGAATCTGAAGAAAAGCGGCGCGTTCATTCCGGGCATTCGGCCGGGTTCCAACACCGCGCGCTATTTCGACACGGTGCTCACCCGCCTGACCGCCATCGGCGCGGCTTATCTGGTGGTGGTCTGCCTGATTCCAGACTACGCGATGAGTCACTACGCCCTGCCGTTCTATTTCGGCGGCACCTCCCTGCTGATCATCGTCTCCGTTACGATGGACACGATGACGCAGATTTACTCGCATCTGCTTGCGCACCAATACCAAGGGCTGCTTCGTAAGGGGCGCGGTAAAGCCCGCAAATAAGGGAGAAACACAGTGGAGTTGATTTTGCTGGGGCCTCCGGGCGCGGGGAAGGGCACGCAGTCCAAACTGCTGGAGACGCGCTACGGCGTGGCGCAAATCTCCACCGGCGACATGCTCCGGGCCGAGGTGAAGGCCGGCACGCCGATTGGGCTTGAGGCGAAAAGCATCATGGATGCCGGCAAGCTGGTCTCAGACGATATCCTGATCCGCATGATCGGCGAGCGCATCAAGCGGCCGGACTGCGCGAAGGGCTTCATTCTGGATGGCTTCCCTCGCACGGTTCCGCAGGCCGAGGCGCTGGACAAGCTGCTGCACGAGCAGGCAGTGGATCTGGACGCTGTGATCGAGCTGAAGGTGGACGAGGCGATTCTGGTGGAGCGCATTTCAGGCCGCTACAGCTGCGCCAAATGCGGCGAAGGCTATCATGACAAATTCAAGCAGCCGAAAACGCCAGGCGTGTGCGATGCCTGCGGGGGCACTGAATTCATCCGCCGCCCGGACGACAAGGCCGAAACCGTTCATGCGCGGCTAGAAGCCTATAACGCCCAAACGGCCCCGATTCTGCCTTATTACAGGGCGCGGGGGCGGCTTTTCACTGTCGATGGCATGGCCGAGATGGATGAAGTTGAGGCGCAAATCGAGGCGGTTTTGCGCGGCTTGGGGGTTGCCGCGGCCTAACAGGCGCAGGCGTGGCTGATTCAAGGCTCCGATCACGAAAATTTGATCGAAGGTCGTTGACTCTGAATTGGCTGACGCTATAACCCGCTTTCGCGGCGCTCCCGGGTGGGGCGCCGCTACTTGTTATGACCTCGGGAGAGGTCCCTTGAGTTCAGGAGAGACCAGGTGGCGCGTATTGCCGGCGTAAACATTCCCACGAACAAGCGTGTCGTGATCAGCCTTCGTTACATCTATGGCATTGGCCCGGCCAAGGCGCAGCAAATCTGCACCCAGCTCGGCATCCCGGATGAGCGTCGCGTCAACCAGCTCTCCGATGACGAAATTCTGCGCCTGCGCGAAACCATCGACAAGGATTTCCGCGTCGAGGGCGATCTGCGCCGTGAAGTGGCGATGAATATCAAGCGCCTGATGGATTTGGGCTGCTACCGTGGCCTGCGCCACCGCAAGGGCCTGCCGGTCCGTGGCCAGCGCACCCACACCAATGCCCGCACCCGCAAGGGCAAGGCCGTGGCGATCGCCGGCAAGAAGAAAGTCACGCGCTAAACACCTCCCTAGACATAGGATCAGACAGATATGGCGAAGCCCGCCTCCAGAAGCCCCCGCAAAAAAGAGCGCAAGAACATCATCTCCGGTGTCGCGCACGTTCTCGCCAGCTTCAACAACACCATGGTCAACATCACCGACGCGCAGGGCAATACGATTGCCTGGTCGTCGGCCGGTTCCCAAGGCTTCAAAGGTAGCCGCAAATCCACTCCCTATGCCGCGCAGGTCGCCGCGGAAGACGCCGGCCGCAAGGCCCGCGAGCATGGGATGGAGATGCTGGAGATCGAGGTGAGCGGCCCCGGTTCGGGACGCGAGAGCGCGTTGCGCGCCCTCCAGGCCGTTGGCTTCCAGATCTCCGCGATTCGTGACCTCACGCCGATTCCGCATAACGGCTGCCGGCCGCGCAAGCGCCGCCGCGTCTAATTCGCTGGAATCGTATTTTCTGTAAGGCCTGACCGGCGGTGTTCTCCTCACCGCCTTGCGGCCGGAGGGGTAGATGTTGAAAGAGTCGAATTTGTCTCTACAGCGCAATTGGCAAACGCTGATCAAGCCGGAACAGCTCGATGTTGAGTTCGGGTCCGATGCCTCGCGTGTTGCCACCATCATCGCGGAGCCGCTGGAGCGCGGCTTTGGCATGACCCTGGGTAACTCGCTGCGCCGGATTCTGCTGTCTTCGCTGCAGGGCGCTGCTGTCACCGCCGTGCGGATCGACGGCGTGTTGCACGAATTCTCCACCCTCGCCGGCGTGCGCGAGGACGTGACGGACATCGTGCTGAACATCAAGCAGCTTGCCGTGAAGATGCACGGCGAGGGCCCGAAGCGCATGGTGCTCACCGCCACGGGCCCCGGCGAAGTGAAGGCTGGGCAGATCCAGGCTGGGCATGACATTGAGATCATGAACCCGGATCTCGTGCTCTGCACGTTGGACGATGGCGCCACTTTGGGCATGGAATTCACGGTGAATATCGGCCGTGGTTACGAGCCCGCTGCCAACAACCGCCCGGAAGACGCGCCGATCGGGCTGATCCCGGTCGATGCGATTTATTCCCCGGTCAAGCGTGTCTCCTACAAGGTGGAGAAAACCCGCGTTGGCCAGGTGACGGATTATGACAAGCTGATTCTTGAGGTTGAGACCAACGGCGCGATAACGCCGGAAGATTCCGTGGCGCTGGCCGCCCGCATCCTGCAAGACCAGCTTTCCATGTTCGTGAACTTCGAGGAGCCGCAGCGCGCCCGCCCCGAAGAGCCGCGCATAGAGCTGCCCTTCAACCCCAACCTGCTGCGCAAGGTGGACGAGCTGGAGCTTTCCGTCCGTTCCGCCAACTGCCTCAAGAACGACAATATCGTGTATATTGGCGATCTGGTTCAGAAGTCCGAGCAGGAGATGCTGCGCACCCCAAATTTCGGACGCAAATCCTTGAACGAAATCAAGGAAGTGTTGACGGCAATGGGGCTTTCCCTTGGCATGAACGTGCCCGATTGGCCGCCTGAGAATATCGAAGAGCTGGCCAAGCGCTCCGACCAACCTTTTTAACGATCGTCTAACCAGGAACACCTCATCATGCGTCACGGAATTGCCGGCCGGAAACTCGGCGTCACCTCCTCCCATCGGGCGGCCATGTTCCGCAACATGGCGGTCGCGCTGATCAAGCACGAGCAGATCACCACCACCCTGCC
>JAGWZS010000288.1 GCA_018971905.1 Rhodospirillales bacterium
GTCAGCCAGCTCGCCATCGCGGCCTGGGTGGGCGGGTTCAGCGTATTCGCTGCCGCCACCGCCGCGGCCAGATCGTCATTGGCCAGCGCGGCCTGCATCTGGTTCAGTGCCGCCTGGGCGGGCGGGCCGAAGATCACATGCGTGCCGTTGGAAATGGTGATCAGCCCTTCCAGCCGCAGCTTCACCTTGGCCCAGAATCCGGCCTGGCCATTGCTGGAAAGGCTGGCGGCCTCGGCATTGCGCGCGGCGGCGGGGAAGGTCTCACGCAGTTGCGCCATGGTGGGCGGGGCGGTGTCGGCAAACAGGGCCAGGGCGGGCGGCGCGTTCTGCACCACACCCAAAGGCTGCCCCGCCGCCAGAGCCATATCCGCCGCCGCCAGGGCGTTCAGCTGCGCCATGCGCTGGGTCAGCTTGCCAATATCCTGTGTGCTGGCCTGAATGGCGGCCAGCGCGCCATGGTCCTGCGCCATCTGGCCTTGCATGGCGTTCACCTGCGCGGCCAGCATGGCCTGTTTCTGCGCCATCTGCGCCTGGGTGTTGATAAGGTCCGCCACCGGCGAGGTTTGCGCCGCGGCGGCGCGCATGTCGGCCACCTGGGCTTGCAGCACAGCCAGCGTGGTTTTGTCTGCCTCATGCGCCTGCTGCTGCACGGCCAGATACACCTCGCCGCCCGCCAGAATCACGAACCCAGCGGTGAACCAGAAAGGCCAGGCGGCGCGGCGCGGCTTTGGCGCTGGCGCCAGGGTTTCTGGCTCTTCGGTGTGTGGTTCCGTTTCGCTCATGCCAGCATCGCCATCAAATCCGCCTCCGTCGGGGCTATTGCCACATGAATGGCCGCCCAGGGCAAGCCCTGCAACCCCTTTGCCACATTTTGGCTCAGCGCGTAGGCGTGCATGGCCGCCGTGCCGGGCGGCGCCAGCGCGGCAAAAGCCCTGGCGGTTTCGGCGGAATAGAACAGCGCGCCGTCATAGCCCCCGGCCGCCAGCCCGGCACGGAGTTCCGGCGGCATCGCCCGCAATTTCGTCACTGTGTAAACCCGCCGCCGCAGCACGCTTACCCCCGCCGCGCGCAAATCCGCCGCCAGCTTCTGGCCATGGCGTTCGCCCACCGCCAGCACATGCAGCCCCGCAACCCGCCGTGCGACAATCAGCCGCGCCAGCGCCTCGGCATCGCCCGCCGCACTTTCCACCCGGGTAAAACCCGCCACCCGCAACTTTGCCGCCGTGGCGTCGCCCACGCAAAATACCGGCACGCCATGCAATGCGGCCGGTAGGGCCGGTATGGCCTGCCCGCTGGTGATAACCAATGCGCCCGGGTGCGGCGGCAGGCGCGCGGGCAGGGGGGTAATGGCAAGGCAGGGCATAACCGCGGGTTCATGCCCCATGGCCGCCAGCCTTTGGGCAGTGGCGCTTGCCCCGGGTTCGGGCCGCGTCACCAGCAGCCTCACGGCGCGAAAATATCCTCAGGTGAATCCGCCTTCAGCGAGTCGCCAAGCTCGCGCCCCAGCGCTTCGGCATCCTTAACCGCGCCGGTCAGGCTGCGTTTCAGCAGGAAAGAGCCATCCGCCCGCGCCACCAGCCCGGTGAGATGCAAATGTCCATCCTCCATCAGCCGCGCATAGCCGCCAATCGGCGTGCGGCAGGAGCCATCAAGTGCCCCCAGCAGCGCCCGCTCTGCCCGGCTCACTGCCCGCGCTTCCTGGTCCTCAATGCCTGAGAGCAGCGCCAGCAGCTCGCTATCCCCGGCGCGCACGGTAATGCCCACAATGCCCTGGCAGGCGGCGGGCACCATCTGCTCGGGGCTCAGCAGCACACTGGCCTTATCCGCCAGCCCCAGCCGCTTCAGCCCGGCATGGGCCAGCAATGTTGCGTCCATATGCCCGTCCTCAACCTTGGCCAGACGCGTGCCGACATTGCCGCGCAGCAGCGTGAAGTTCAGGTCTGGCCGCGCATATTTCATCTGCGCCTGGCGCCGCACGCTGGCCGAGCCCACGAGCGCGCCCTGCTTCAGCGCGCCGTACGGGTCGGCCGGGTCCACCTGCGTGCCGGCGGGCAAAATCAACGCATCGCGCGCATCCTCGCGCTTCAGCGT
>JAGWZS010000289.1 GCA_018971905.1 Rhodospirillales bacterium
TCCGCCAGCTCCTCCTTGCTCATGCCAATGCCGCTATCCTCGATGCGGATGGTCTTGGCGGCTTTGTCGGCGCTGATGCGGATGGCGGCGTTTTCCGGCAGAGCCAGCGCGCCGTCAGACAACGCCAGAAAGCGGCGCTTGTCCGTCGCGTCGGCGGCGTTGGCCACCAGCTCACGCAGAAAAATTTCGCGATCTGAGTAAAGGGAGTGAACCACCAGGTCGAGCAGCCGGCCAACCTCGGTGCCAAAACGCCGTGTTTCTTCAGTCATGCAGTCCTCCTGTTTGTTCAACCGGCGCATTTAGCCTGCGGGGGCGAACCGGCCAAGAGGGTGCTGACAGCCGCCGGCCAGGATTGTTATGAAGGCGCTAACAGCAAGGGAATTTCGTATGCCGGCCACCGCCTCTTTTGTCCGCCTGCCCCGGGAAGAGCTGAAGGATATTGCCAAAGCCATCACGGGCGATGACCCGCAGAGCCTGCCAGATTTTCTGGCCGCCAATGGTACCTCGGTGGTGGAGTTTGAGGAGGATGGGGATATTTTCTCCGTGCTGCTGCCGGTGCTGGCGGATGATTACGATATTGACCTGGAAACCAGCGAAAACACCCTCATCGCGGATCTGGCGGAAGCCACCGACGCGCTGGTGTTGATCCTCACGCAGGAGGACCAGACGAAATATCTGGAACTGCTCGACCCGGAAAATTTTTCCGCCGAGGATCTGGGCGAAGCCCATGCCGATTTCACGGAGGATGAAGAGCCCGGCGCTGGCGAGGCGATGCTGGCGGGCATCGGTGCGCTATATCAGGCGCTCCAGGAGGTGGATGCCGACCATGTGGTGGTGGTCAGCATACCGTAAGCCGGCGGATGACCCCGGCGCAGGCCGGGGCCCGTGCCGGCATTAATTGCCGAGGTTGAGCTGGTTATGAGAGGTGGCGGCACCGGTCAGCGCACCGGCCGCGCCGCCAAGCAGCGCCCCCGTGCCCGCCCCAAGCCCCGTGGCGGCGCCGATGATGGCACCCCCACCAGCACCGATGGCGCCGCCGGTGAGCGCGCGGTGGCCTTGTGAGTAGCCGCAGCCGGTCAGCGCCGTTAGGGAAGCGGTAAGAACCATGGCCGTCGATAGTTTACGTAGCATTTTCAAAAATTCCCTGTTGGAGTTGTGCTGGATATTCAATTCACCCCCAGGATTTCAAGCCCATGCGCCGCACCTGACGATTCGTTCATGCTCCCGTCAATTGCCGGCAAGCTCGGCGTGGGCTTCGGCGGGGCTGTATATCCCCTTGATGAATCAGCCTTCCTGGTAAGCGCCCCTACCATGCGGAAAATATGGCGGATGCAGGGCCGGATTGAGGCTTGCCCCAAGGCTGAACGGGCTGTAAGCCCAGCGGCCATCACGGCAAGTTTTAAGGCGAGGCGCCATATTGGGGCTGCCCGCCGGAAAGGGTTTTGATGTTTTCCAAACTGCTCGGCCTGATGTCGGCTGACATGGCGATTGATCTCGGCACCGCGAACACGCTGGTTTACGTGAAGGGGCGCGGCATTGTGCTGGCGGAACCTTCCGTGGTGGCCATGCAGGATGTGAAGGGCCGCAAGCAGGTGCTGGCCGTGGGAGAGGACGCCAAGCTGATGCTGGGCCGTACGCCGGGCAATATTCAGGCCATCCGGCCGCTGCGCGACGGCGTGATCGCCGATTTCGAGGTGGCGGAGGAGATGATCAAGCACTTCATCCGCAAGGTGCATAACCGCCGGGGCTATGCCTCGCCGCTCATCATCATCTGCGTGCCCTCCGGCTCCACCGCCGTTGAACGCCGCGCCATTCAGGAATCCGCCGAGAGTGCCGGGGCCCGCAAGGTGCTGCTGATCGAGGAGCCGATGGCCGCCGCCATCGGCGCCAATCTGCCCGTCACGGAACCCTCCGGTTCCATGATCGTCGATATCGGCGGTGGCACCACGGAAGTGGCGGTGATCTCGCTGGGCGGTATTGTTTACGCGCGCTCCGTGCGCGTGGGCGGGGACAAGCTGGACGAAGCGATCATCTCCTATATCCGCCGCACCTTTAACCTGCTCATCGGTGAAAGCTCCGCCGAG
>JAGWZS010000290.1 GCA_018971905.1 Rhodospirillales bacterium
CGGCACCGCCCGCGTCCTGGTGGTCAATGCGGGCAATGCCAACGTGTTTACCGGCGTGGCGGGCGCCCGCGCGGTGGAAGCCACGGCCAAGGCGGCGGCGGAAACACTGGGCACACAGCCGGGGCAGGTTTTTCTGGCCTCCACTGGCGTTATTGGTGAAAAACTGCCCGCGGAGAAAATTGTCGCGGTGATGGGCGGGCTGAAAGCCGGTCTCACGGCGGACCGCTTCGCCGAGGCCGCCAGCGCCATCATGACCACCGACACCTTCCCCAAGGGCGCCACCCGCACCGCGCGGCTTGGCGGGGTGGAGGTACGGATCAACGGCATCGCCAAGGGCTCGGGCATGATCGCGCCGGACATGGCGACGATGCTCAGCTTCATTTTCACCGATGCCGCCATTCCCGCCGCCGCCTTGCAGGCGATGCTGAGCAAAGGGGTGGAGGGCACGTTCAACTGCATCACCATCGATTCCGACACTTCCACCTCGGACACGGTGCTGCTTTTCGCCACTGGCCAGGCAGGCAACAAACCCACCGACGACCCAGGCGCCCTGGCGGATTTCCGCCGTGCCCTGCACGAGGTTCTGCACGATCTGGCGATGCTGGTTGTGCGCGACGGCGAAGGCGCGCAGAAACTCGTCACCATCAAAATCGAGGGCGCGGTCAGCCACGCCTCCGCCAAGCGCATCGGCATGGCTATCGCCAATTCCCCGCTGGTAAAAACCGCCATCGCGGGCGAGGACGCGAACTGGGGCCGCATCGTGATGGCTGTGGGCAAGGCGGGCGAGCCGGCGGACCGCGACAAGCTCGGCGTGGCCGTGGGCGGCGTCTGGATGGCGCAGAATGGCGGCGTGGTGCCGGGTTACGACGAAACCCCCGTGGTAAAACACATGAAGGGCCGGGAGATCGACATCACCGTCGATATCGGCCTCGGCGACGGCCATGCCACGGTTTGGACCTGCGACCTCACCCACGGCTATATCGACATCAACGGCTCCTACCGGAGCTAACACGCCCCAATCGGTTTTCTCCAAAAGCTTGGCCAATCAGTTGAGCTTGGCTTGGCTGTCTATGGGAACCGCACCGCATCGCCGTTGCCAACGTGGTCTGTGCCATGCGAGCCATCCTTGCCGCTGCCGCCGACCATCGGATAGCCGAGTTCATGCATCAAGGTGATCGCTGATGCCCCGGTGCAGTGGTTGGCGGCAATTTTGCGGAAGCCGTACTTCGCCAGCGCCTTCACAGTCTCGCTCTGCTCATCGGTCATTGGGCCGAGCGGCGCGATATGCAGCCCGCCATACAAACCGTAAAGATTTTTCCCGCCTTCAAGGTTGTCCACTGCGTAGTCGACGAGATTGATCACCCCCTGGTGGCAGCAGCCGGCGACGCAGACCATCCCCTCCTCAGCGACGTTGAAGTAAAGCGATTGCTCGCCGCGGATGTCGAGCCAGAACGGCATGTCGAAGGTGACCGAGGCAACCCCTTCAGCCAGCCGATGAACACCGCCGGGCAGCAGGAGAACCAGCTTGCCCCGGTGAGGAGCCCGGTTGGTGATGCCGGCTTGTGGGAAAGACCCGCCGGCCAGCCAGGCCATTGCCTCCTCGCTCAAGGTGCTGGGCGCCACGATGGTGATTTCCGGTGCCAGGGAGAGAACCGCCTCGATCCCCCAGAAATGATCCAGATGCTCGTGGCTGAGATAGACAAAGTCGATCTCGCCTGAGGTGAGCATGCGGTCAACCCCGGTGGCGCGGAAACGCTCGGCCATGTAGTCCCGGTTCCAGCCTGAATCGAGCAAGATACGGGTCACCTTCCCGTCCAGGCCTTGCACCTCCACCAGGGAGCAACTTCCCGCCGCATTGTCTTGGTCGAAGTGCATCCCCCACTGACAGGCGGACGGACCGCCATTGGCTTCAATGTCTTCGATGAGTTTTCCGGTGTCCCGCCAGCCGATCTCAGACACAGATGTTACCGTGACCGCGCGGCAGGCGCCGAAGGTGATGGGCTGACCTGGCTGGCAGGGGGTTGGCTGACGTTCTTCAATCAAGGCTATCATTGGGAA
>JAGWZS010000291.1 GCA_018971905.1 Rhodospirillales bacterium
GCGCGGCATAAATCGCCGCCGTGTAACCGGCCGGCCCGGCGCCAATAATCAGAACCCGGGTTTTCTTCACCTCAGTCATAATTGGTCCATATTCCTTATTGCAGGACTACATATCCGTTGCCTTGGCGCCGTTACAAGAGATAGCCGGCTCGTATCGCATCCCCGCAGCCTATTTACCCGCCCTCCCGCTCTCCCAATATCATCCGCATGAGCATTTCTGAAACCGATCATTTCAATGGCACACATTTCTTCAACCCCGAACCCGCGCCTCATTCCCCTGCGCGCCGCCGCGCCGGGCTGTTGCGCCTCCTGCGCGCCCGTTTAACCCGCAATCCCACCACCTGGGCCGCCTGGCCTGCGCATATCGAGAACCACCCCTACCCGCCGCCAGACCCCGCCACCCCTGGCATCACCTGGATCGGCCATAGTTCCTTCCTGCTCTGCCTGGAAGGGCTGAATGTGCTCACCGATCCGGTATTTTCCGAGCGTTGCTCGCCTTTGCGCTTCGCCGGGCCCAAGCGCGTGCGCGCGCCGGGGCTGGCCATCGAGGCCTTGCCGCGCATCGACCTGATTCTGCTCTCTCACAACCATTATGACCATATGGACATTCCCTCCCTCCGGCGCATCCGCAAACGCTTCCCGGCGGCGCACATCGTCACCAGCCTCGGCAACGCCGCGTTTCTCAAACGCCAGCGCCTGCCCGGCGCGGTTGAGCTCGACTGGTGGGAAACCACCAGGGTCCATCATGCCCATATCACCGCCACCCCGGCACGGCATTTCGCCGCCCGCACATTATGGGACAGGAACGAAACCCTCTGGGCCGGGTTCATGCTCAACCATCATGGCCGCAAAATCTATTTCGCGGGCGATAGCGGCTACACCAAATTCTTCAACGAAATCCACCACCGTCTTGGCGCGCCCGACCTCGCCTTGCTGCCCATCGGCGCCTACGCCCCGCGCGAAATAATGGCCTCGATGCACATCAACCCCGCGGAAGCCGTGCAGGCGTTTCAAGACCTGCGCGCAAAACGCGCCATCGGTATGCATTTCGGCACCTTCCAGCTCACCGCCGAGGCCATCGGCGCGCCGGAGCAGGATCTCGCCTTGGCGCTGGCCGAAGCGAGAGTCCCACAGGAGGTATTTTGCACGCTGGATGTGGGGGAAACCGCGGCGCTTTAACCGGCCCGCGCGTCCGTAAGCCCGAGCAACGCGTCCATCGCCCGCTCAAACGGGCCGGTCCCGCATCCCATTCTCCTCTCAGGAAAATAGAATCAGTCAAATCAAGCCAAGACCAAGGGTTTTGCAGCGGCCGGCTAAAGCCGGATACCATGAGATCGAATTGCCCTGGCGATCGCTCTCATGTCTGAATCCGCCTCTGAATCAATGAAGTCGAGGGCGATTCAGACCTCAGATCCGCTCGCTTTGCGAGCGGGCTGATACCGAAATTTCCCTGACCCTGGCGTTCTTTATATGTTCCGCACGAAACATATGTGTTGTTGAATATTAATAATGTAGCTTTAGTATCTAATGATAAAGCAATACTGCTTTCATCAGAAAATGGTCAATGAACTCCTTTATTGGTCGAACACGGCGGAGCGAGAAAGACGATGGAGAAACAAGCCTATTTTGATATGGCTAACGCGGAAGAAATCCATTGGTGGTTTAGCGTTCGCCGACAGATACTGGAGGATCGCATACGTTTCATGAACCTCAATGCGAAATCTAAAATTCTTGAAATTGGGTGCGGAACCGGCGGCAACCTTAAAATGCTTTCAGCGTTCGGAAGCGTTGACGGGATTGAACCAGCGGCCGAGGGAGCCAGTATCGCCAGGCAAAAGGCCGAAAACCATGCCCGCGTGACAGAAGGCATGTTTCCAAACGACTTGCCAGAGGATAGTGGACCGTTCGACCTCATTTGCCTATTCGATGTTCTTGAACACATCGATACCGATTTAGAGTTCTTGAAGTCTGCACATAGCGTCGCGGGGCAAGGCGGCAAAATCCTGATATCCGTGCCAGCTTGCCAGTCGATGTGG
>JAGWZS010000292.1 GCA_018971905.1 Rhodospirillales bacterium
GAGCAGCGCCACCTTCGGCGTTAGCCCGAAATGCTTCACCGCTTCCGCCGCCATCAACGTCATCTCGGCGATTTCCTCGCACGTCGGGTCCACGTTCACATGCGTGTCGCAGAAGAATAACGGCCCGGCTTGCAGAATAAGCGCTGTGAGCGCGAACACCCGGCCCGAGGCCGAGGCGCGCGGCACGATGGGCAGCGCGTATTTGAATTGCCGCCACCAATCGCCGGTGCCGCCGCAAATGGCGGCATCCGCCTCGCCCTGTTGCAACAGCATCGCCGCCGTTACGGTAGGGCGCTTGCGCACGTGCCGGGCCGCGGCATCCGGCGGCGTGCCGCGCCGGCCGACGCGCTTGGAATATTCCTGCATCAGGCGCTCGCACAAAGCCTGATCCTGGTCCAGATCGATGATCCGCAAATCCTTCCCGGATTGCAGCCGCAGGCCGAGCGCATGGATTTTTGCTGTAATCGCCTCGGTATTACCGATCAGGATGGGCTGGGCCATGGCGTCGTCCACCACGCTCTGCACCGCGCGCAAGGTACGGTCGTCCTCGCCCTCGGCATAGACGATCCGGGGCTTGGCTTTGCGTGCCACCTCGACAACCGGGCGCAGCAGCTGGCCGGAGCGGTAAACGAAACGCTCCAGCTCGTGCATATAGGTTTCGAAATCAGCGATGGGCTTGCGGGCGACGTTCTCCTCCATCGCCGCCTTGGCCACGGCCGGGGCCACATGCAGGATCAGCCGTGGGTCGAACGGTTTTGGAATGATGTATTCAGGCCCGAACACCGGCGCCTGCCCGCCATAGGCGGCGGCCACGCTGTCCGACGCCTCAACCTTGGCAAGATGCGCGATGGCGCGGGTGGCGGCCAGCTTCATGCCCTCGGTGATGGCGGTGGCCCGCACATCCAAGGCACCCCGGAAGATGAACGGGAAGCAGAGCACGTTATTCACCTGGTTCGGCATGTCCGACCGGCCGGTGGCCATCACCGCGTCCGGACGGACGCGCTTCACGATCTCGGGCAGAATCTCGGGGTCGGGGTTGGCCAGCGCGAAGATGAGCGGGCGCGGGGCGAACAGAGGCAGCCATTCCTCCTTCAGCACGCGCGGCGCGGAAAGCCCGAGGAAGATATCGGCGCCGGGTAACGCGTCCGGCAGGGTCCGCGCATCGGTCTCGCGCGCCACTGCCTCCAGGGTTGGGTCAAGATTCGGGCGGCCTTTATACACCACGCCGTCCTTGTCGGTCATGATGATGTTCTCGGGCTTGGCACCCAGCGCGGTAAGAATGCCAACGCAGGAAAGGGCGGCGGCACCGGCGCCGGAGGTGACGATCTTCACCTCCTCGATCTTCTTGTTCTGCACGATGAGCCCGTTGAGCACCGCGGCACCCACAATGATGGCGGTGCCGTGCTGGTCGTCGTGAAACACCGGAATTTTCATCTTCGCGCGCAGGGTCTGCTCGATCTTGAAGCATTCCGGGGCTTTGATGTCTTCAAGGTTTATGCCGCCAAAGCTGGGCTCAAGCCGCTCCACGGTCTCGATGAACTTGTCCGGGTCCTGCTCGTTGATTTCGATGTCGAAGCTGTCGATGCCGGCGAATTTCTTGAACAAGACCGCCTTGCCCTCCATCACCGGCTTGCCGGCCAGGGCGCCGATATTGCCCAGCCCCAGCACCGCTGTGCCATTGGTGATAACGGCAACGAGATTGGCCCTGGAGGTCAGGTCGAAGGATAAATCGGGGTCTTCCTTGATCGCCTCGCACGCGGCGGCCACGCCGGGGGAATAAGCAAGCGAGAGGTCACGTGACGTTTCCATGCGCTTGGTGGCGACGATGGAGAGCTTTCCGGGACGGGGGAAGCGGTGGTATTCCAGCGCCGCCTTGCGTAAGTCGTCGTCCATGCCCAACTTCCTCCCATTAAAAGGCTTGGGCGATTCATGACGCAACCTAAGCGGGGAGGCAACCTGCCCTGCCATGAGTTTTCCGAAGGCCAGCGGCTACAGATAAATTGGTGCGGTCGAGAAGACTCGAACT
>JAGWZS010000040.1 GCA_018971905.1 Rhodospirillales bacterium
AGTCGAGGCCGTTGAAACCAGTGACGGACAGCGTTTCCCGGCGGATCTTGTGCTTGTGGGGATTGGGGTGATCCCGAACACGGAGCTTGCCGCACAAGCGGGTCTTGCGGTTGGCAACGGGATCATCGTGAATGAGCATCTCACCACGAGCGATCCTTTCATATCGGCCATAGGGGATTGCGCGTTGCACCCAAACCCTTACGCGGTAAATGGCACCATAAGGCTGGAGTCTGTTCAGGGGGCGGTGGATCAGGCGCGTTGTGTTGCCGATTGCCTGACCGGGCATCCCGCATCCTACGGGAGCCTGCCGTGGTTCTGGAGCGACCAGGGCGCATCGAAGCTGCAAATCGCCGGGCTGACGCAACCGCATGACCAGACAGTGGTCCGCGAAACCAATGCAGACGGCAAGGCTGGTTTGTCGGTTTATTGTTTCCGGTCTGGCAGGCTGATCGGCGTGGAATCCGTGAACCGGCCGCTTGACCATGCGCTTGCCCGGAAATTGCTGGCCGCGGGAGGAGACATGCCAACCCCAGAGGATGTCGCGGCCCCAACGTTTGAGCTTAAAAGCTGGATAAAGCCATAAAGCCATGCGCGCTCGCG
Source organism: Rhodospirillales bacterium (assembly GCA_018971905.1). Taxonomy (GTDB): domain Bacteria; phylum Pseudomonadota; class Alphaproteobacteria; order Acetobacterales; family Acetobacteraceae; genus Acidocella. The sequence continues at coordinate 601 of JAGWZS010000040.1, forward strand.
CAGGCGTAACGGGGCGCTATTTTCATGACGGCGGTGGCCGGCCGTAGTATGATCCCCGCAAAACGCGAGGCCTCATATGTCAGCCTATGCCACGCATGTGGTCAGTAACCAGCCACCGCCGTTGGAGGATTTCGATGCCTGGCGTTCGGATGCGCCGCTGCGGGACGCGGTGCGCGTTTTCGGCGCGCAATGGGCCGTTCCGCGCCTGGCGGCCTGCGGCGTGCGGGTGGGTTCGGCGCATGTTCAGGCTCTGGCGCGGCTGGCTAACCATTTCATCCCGGAACTGCATACACACGACCGCTACGGAAACCGTATTGATGAGGTGGCGTTCCACCCGGCATGGCACACCCTATCGGAGCTTTCGCGCGCCGATGAAGTTCATGCCCTTGGCTGGACCGAACCCCGGGCTGGCGCCCATGTCGCGCGGGCGGCACTGTCTTATTTGTGGGCCCAGGGTGAGGCGGGGGTAGGCTGCCCGGCAGCCATGACCTTTGCCTCCCTGGCCGCGCTGCGCCATGCGCCCGAGGTGCTGGCAAGCTTTCAACCGCAAATTCTGTCCCCGCTTTACGACCCCCGTTCCATTCCACCCCAGCAGAAGCCCGCTCTCATTGTAGCCATGGCGATGACGGAAAAGCAGGGTGGCTCGGACCTGCGCCAGATTACAACAGAAGCGGTACCCATCAGCGGTGGCTGGTACGCGCTCACGGGCCATAAATGGTTCTTCTCGGTGCCAACCGCGGATTTGTTTCTCACCCTGGCCCGCACGCCAGCGGGCCCTACCTGCTTTCTGGCGCAAGGCTGGCGTGAAGATGGCAGCCGTAACCGGCTGCTGATCCAGCGGCTGAAAGAGAAATGCGGTAATCGTTCCAACGCCGCCTCGGAGGTTGAGTTCCGCGGGCTTGAGGCACGGATTATTGGCGAGGAAGGCCGCGGGATTGCCACCATTCTGAACATGGCGCATCTCACGCGGTTGGAATGTGCATTGGGCAGTGCCGGGCAGATGCGCCAGGCCGTACGTCTGGCGTTGCATCACGCTTGTCATCGCGCCGCGTTCGGGCGGCGGTTGAGTGAACAACCCGCCATGGCCAATGTGCTGGCCGACCTGGCGCTGGAGAGTGAAGCCGCGACCTGGCTGGCGATGCGGGCGGCGGCGGCGCTGGATGCCAGCGACCGCGACGAGGGGGAGCGAGTCTTAAGCCGCATTCTGGCGCCGCTGGCGAAATACTGGGTGTGCAAGCGCGCGCCGATGGTGATTGCCGAAGCGCTGGAGTGCCATGGCGGCAATGGGTTCATTGAGGAGCATGACATTGCCCGCCTGTACCGCGAGGCGCCGCTGAATGGGCTGTGGGAAGGGTCGGCCAATGTCATCTGTCTGGACATAATGCGCGCCCTGGCCCGCACGCCAGAGGGTGCTACGCTGCTGCATGCGGAGATCGCATCTGCCAAGGGCAGGCATCCGGCGCTGGATGCCTGGCTGCAAACAGCCTTGCCCGCCGCCGATGAACCCAATGCCCGGCGTCTGGCCGAAGAGCTTGCCCTGGCGCTGGCGGCCAGCTTGTTGCTGCGTTATGCGCCGGCGGAAATCGCCGCTGCCTTTTGCATTACGCGCCTGCAACATACGGGCGGATATGCGCTGGGCACATTGCCCGAAAGCGTGGCGTTGGAGGCGCTGATCTCCCGTGCGCAGTATGAAGCAAGCAGATAGACCGGCTCAGGCGGGCGCGGGAAGGAAGAACGCCACAGCCTTCTCCACCACCTCTGGCTGGTAGGCGTGGGGGCCGTCGTATTCAACATAGGTAACATCATACCCTGCGTCCCTCAGCATCGCCGAGTGCTTCCTGCCGGATCGTTCGATTGGAATCTGCTCGTCCCTGGTGCCGTGGGACATGAATATGAGCGGCGCGCCCTGCTGACGCTGGACGGTCATGAAGCCAGCCGAGGACACGATGATGTGGGTAACAAACTGCCCGTTAGTGATGCCGAGCGACATGGCATAGCTTCCTCCGTCGGAATGGCCGGCGAAGGCGAAATGCGTTGGGTCGAGCGTGAAACGGTCCGCGACCGCTGCCAGCGTCGTATCCAGGCGCTCGCGGTCGGGGCCGTTTCCGCCGATGACGATATCCCAGGTCGGGAACAGTGATTGCGGGGCCAGGAGCAGAAACCCCTGCTGCTTCGCGTGCGTTTCCAGCATTGGCAATATTTTTTGTGCACTGCCGCCGCCGCCATGAAACAGCACCACAAGTGGTGTCGGCCGCGTGGGGTCAATGCTGTCCGGCACCACCAGCACAGGGTCCCGTTCAGTGAACAGGCCAAGGTCATGCCGCCCCGGTGGCAGCGGCGGCAGGGTGGGACTGCGATGGGTGAAATCAAGATGTCCTTGGAGGTAATGATCCATAATGCCCTCGCGTGATAATATCTGCTGTTGCTGGTGCGATAGGCGGCTGGCCACGCATCGTCAATCAACCGCGGCGATAGCCAGGCTGCGGCCTGGACCATTCAGGCGGACCCGCAGAAATTAGTCTGATTTTAAGAGCTTCCGCCTATCGCCATGATATGGAAGGAATTTCTGCAAGACACCCTCCAGTTGATGATTGCTGGTCCAGCTGGCTTAACCATGGCCGCGATGGCGGTAATGCCGTTGTGCGGGCGCATGTGGCGGCCCAAACTGCGGCATTCGCGCAAAAGCTTCTCAACCGTGTGCAAGCACCGCCGGCCACGATGCTCGATATCGGCAGCGGGGATGGGTTGGTGGCCTGGGCGGCTTTGTCCCGCTGGCCGGGCGTAGAAGTCACGATAACGGATATCTCACCGGCGCTGCTTGCGCAGGCACAAACTGAAGCTGCAAGGCGCGGTGTTGCGGCTCAATGCCGCTTCGTGCGTGCAAACGCGCAAAGTTTGGAAGCTGTTGCAGACAGCTCACAGGAGCTGGTTACCAGCCGCTCGGCTTTGGCGTATGTCGAGGATAAACCGGCGGCATTCCGCGCGGCGTTTCGTGTGCTCAAAGCTGGCGGCATGATAAGCATCGCCGAGCCGCTGTTTCGGGAGCAGATGCTCTCCATGAACGCATGGCAGGATGGCTCGGCCAGCCCCCTGGGGGCATTGCTCTACAGATGGAAAGCCGCACAATTCGCAAACCCGTGTGGCGCTGCACAGCCAAATCCGGTGAGCGGCTATACGGAGCAGGATCTGTTCAGTTTTGCCAGCCAGGCCGGATTCCAGGATTTGCATCTGGAACTACATGTTGATGAGCGCAAGGCACCGCCGCGTGATTGGAAGACATTTTGTGCCATGTCTCCGCATCCTCTTGCCCCATCTTCGGCTGAAATTCTGGCCACCAGGTTTTCTCCCGCTGAACGGCAGATATTGGAAGCGGCATTGCGCCCAAGCGTTGAAAGTGGCGGGTTTGGCATCACCAGCCGGATTATCTACCTGTGTGGCCGTAAAGCAGGGTAGCCGGGCAGCCGATTTTTGGCATGGCAGCGGCTTCAGCGTTAAATCCGCCCGAGTGACGGGCGGATTTAACGCTGGCGAAGACCTAGAATTCTTCCATATCCATCGAATTCGCGAAATCCCCGGCCGCGGCCAGCACAGGCTTGAGAACGCCGTTGAAGCGCTTTTGCGGTTCGCGCTTGCGCGTTGGTGCGTGCGCTACATTGTGTGCGGTGGCGGGAGCTTCACCAATCTGAAACCGAGCAGTGAGGGTAACGAGCTTTTCGGTCTCTTGTGCGAGGCTGTGGCAAGCCGCGGTTGATTCTTCAACCATCGCGGCGTTTTGCTGCGTAACCTGATCCATTTGGTTAATGGCCGCATTCACCTGGTGAAGGCCCGTGGCCTGTTCCTGGGCAGAAGCCGCAATCTGGCTGACGACACCGCTGATCTCGCCGATTTGGGAGACAATCCGCGCCAATGCCGTTCCGGTCTGACCCACGAGATCAACCCCTGAAACAACCTGCCTGGTGGATGCCGAGATCAGCGATTTAATCTCTTTTGCCGCATCTGCGGAGCGTTGCGCCAGCGCCCGCACCTCTGAGGCAACAACCGCAAAACCGCGCCCGGCATCACCGGCGCGTGCGGCTTCCACACCGGCGTTCAATGCCAGCAAATTCGTCTGGAACGCGATCTCATCGATCACGCCGATAATATTGCTGATCTGCTGGGAGGATGTCTCAATTTCACTCATCGCCGCCACGGCATCCCGCACTACACCGCCGCTGCGCTCAGCATCGGATTGCGTGGAAGCTACAACCTCGTGCGCATGTGATGCACCTTCTGCCGTGCGGCGTACGGTTGCCGTGATCTCGTCCAGTGCCGCCGCGGTTTGTTCAAGGCTGGCGGCCTGCTGTTCGGTCCGGCGCGAAAGATCATCCGCCGCCTCGGCGATTTCTCCTGTGCCGGCGCGGATATTTGATGCATTGTTCAGTATGACTTTCATCGTCTCATGCATCTGGTTCATGGCGTTGTTGAAGTCGTTCCGGAGTTTCTCATAATCCGCGCCGAACGGTGTGTTCAGGCGGAAAACCAAATCGCCCTCAGCAAGTTTTGCCAAGCCAATGGCAAGAGAATTAACGATATTTTCCTGTTCCCGCGCTGCGGCGTCACGTTCCATTTCGCGGTGGCGGCGTTCCTCTTCGGCGCGGTGGCGTGCGGCTTCCATGTCGCTTTCAAGGCGGATTTTTTCCAATCCCGCGTCTTTGAACACCTGGACAGCCTGCGCCATGCCGCCGATCTCGTCATGCCGTTCAGTGCCGGCGACCTCGGTATGCAGCTTACCTTCCGCCAACTGGCGCATTGTGTTCGTCAGGCGGGTTATCGGCCTGCCGATGCTGGAGATTAGGGCCCAGACCAAGCCGCACACCACCAGCATCATCACCGCCAGCGCGATGGTGATGCTGACCTTGCTTGAAGATTTTGCGCCCTCAATGGACGTGCCGTGGTTTGCCGCCATCATCGCCTGATAGGCGAGATCGTCCACAAGGCGCGCGTTGAACGTGTCATTCAGCTGTGCCATGGGGCCGGTGATAAGGGCTTCGGCCGCTGGCAGATTGCCGGCGGCGGCATTCGTCGCCGCCGTTGCCGCATCCTGGCTCATCTGCTGGAACGCGGCTTGAAACCCGTCGCCGTCTCCGGTTTCGCGACCCGGATCCATCGTCGGCTCATAAATTTGCCAGTTGGTGTTAAAATTGTCCGTTTCCGTTTTCATGCGGGCAACAAGCTCAGCGAACCGGGCAGGGTCCTTGGTCATAACGGCTTCGCTGGCAAAGCCGAACAGGCGCGATTCGGCGCGCCCCATGGCCTCAATCGGCGTGGTTCCGGCGATATTGGCTTCAAGCCCTTGGGCGACCGTGGTGACAAAATCGATTCTGGTGAGCGAGAAAATGCCTAAGCCAGCGGTGAAGAGCAGTACCACCGAAAAGGCGACGATAAGTTTCGTAAGAATTGACCATCTGGAGAGAAATGACATTTTGGCGGGTTTCCGGGAGTGGTTGTGATGCCCCGGGCGCGGCCCGCAGCGGAGGGCACGATTTCATAGTTGTGTTTAGAAGTGGTTAAATCAGCGGCAGTTGGCAAATCCGCCCGGCATGTTATCCGTTCCCCATGCTCATCCGTCAGCTTTCTTACTTTGTTACCCTTGCCAAGGAGCGGCACTTCGCGCGCGCGGCAGACGCCTGTCACATCACCCAGCCCACATTATCGGCCGCGATCCGTAAGCTGGAGGAGGATCTGGGCGTACCCCTGGTGGAGCGCGGGCACCGGTTTGTGGGGCTTACGGCGGATGGCGAAAAGCTGCTGTCATGGTCGCGGCAAATTCTAACCGACTATCATAGCTTGCGGGCTGATTTAACGGGAGAACGCAAAGGGTTGGTTGGCGAGCTCCGGCTTGGGGTTATCCCCGCGGCGCTGCCATCGGTGTCTTTTATCACCGAGTGCTTCTGTGCGGCCAACCCGGCCGCGACAGTGACCATCCGGTCGATGACATCGCGCGCGATTGCCGAGGGGTTGGACGCGTTTGAGCTCGACGGCGGGATCACTTACCTTGAAAATGAGCCGATTAACCATGTGCATCGCGTGCCGCTTTACCGCGAACGCTACAAGCTGGCGGTGCCGCATAACCACCATCTGGCGGCGCAAAAAGAGGTAAGCTGGCTGAACGCCTCCGCCGAGCGGCTCATTCTGCTGAGCCAGGATATGCAAAACCGGCGCATTATCGACCGGCTAACCGGTGCGCTTGGCTTTGCGGTCTATCCAACGGTGGTCAGCAATTCCTTCCTCTCCGTCTGCGCGCATCTGCGGCGCGGCGGCTGGGCCAGCATTGTGCCGCACAGTTTTTTCCATGTTTTCGGGCAACAGCCGGATTTTGCGATACTGGATCTTGTTGATCCCGTACACAGCGAAACAATCGGGCTCGTGATCTCCGACCGGGAGCCGCGCGGGCCCATGGCGGCAGCGCTCCTGGCCGCCGCCATGGAGGCTGACATCGAAAAAGGTTTCGCGGGGTTATAATAGATATCGTCTATTGAAGCGTCAAAAGCTTTCATTGGATTTGCCAGGCCTGAGGGTGTGAATGTCCCGCCGTCCGATGCTGGCTCCCAAATAGAGCCGCAGGCAATCGGATGAGGACGCGCTGCTAAGAAACGGTAACGGCCCCATTCGCGTGGGTTGTCTGGTTAATTTTGCTTGCCTCGCGTCTTCCTCAACCAGTGAAAGGATGACCACATGGCAAAAGTTGTATGCGTGCTCTACGACGATCCCGTCGATGGCTACCCGAAATCCTACGCGCGGGATGATCTTCCCAAAATTGACAAATACCCCGACGGGCAGACCCTGCCGTCCCCCAAGGCGATTGATTTTGCGCCAGGCTCCATGCTGGGCAGCGTTTCGGGCGAGCTTGGCCTGCGTAAATATCTGGAATCAAACGGCCACACCCTGGTTGTAACCTCCAGCAAAGACGGTCCGGATTCCGTGCTGGAGCGTGAGCTGGCTGACGCCGAAGTAGTGATCTCCCAGCCGTTTTTCCCGGCCTATCTCACGGCTGAGCGTATCGCCAAGGCGCCCAAGCTCAAGCTGGCGCTCACCGCCGGTATCGGCTCTGACCATGTGGATCTTCAGGCGGCGATGGAGCGCAACATCACTGTTGCCGAAGTCACCTATTGCAACTCGATCAGCGTTGCCGAACACGTGGTGATGACGACCCTCGCCCTGGTGCGCAACTACATCCCTTCCTACCAGTGGGTGATGAAGGGCGGCTGGAACATCGCTGATTGCGTGGCGCGGTCTTACGATGTTGAGGGTATGCATGTGGGCACGGTTGCCGCCGGCCGCATTGGCGTTGCGGTGCTGCGCCGTCTGAAGCCGTTTGGTACGCATCTGCATTATACCGACCGCCACCGTCTGCCGGAAGCGGTGGAGAAAGAGCTGGGTCTGACCTTCCACGCCACGCGTGAAGACATGTACAGGGTCTGCGACGTGGTGACGCTGAACTGCCCGCTGCACCCCGAAACCGAGCACATGATCAACGACCAGACGCTCAAATTCTTCAAGCGTGGCGCGTATCTCGTCAACACCGCCCGCGGCAAGCTGTGCGACCGTGACGCCATCGCGCGTGCGCTCGAATCCGGCCAGCTGGCTGGCTATGGCGGCGACGTGTGGTTCCCGCAGCCAGCCCCGCAGGACCACCCCTGGCGCACCATGCCGCACCACGGCATGACCCCGCATATCTCCGGCACGTCGCTTTCGGCGCAAACCCGCTATGCCGCCGGCACGCGCGAGATTCTCGAGTGCTATTTCGAGGGTCGGCCGATCCGCAATGAATACCTCATTGTCCAGGGCGGTGCGCTGGCTGGCGTTGGCGCGCATTCCTATTCCAAGGGCAATGCCACGGGTGGTTCGGAAGAAGCCGCCAAGTTCAAGAAGGTTTAAAAACCAGGGCTCTACACGGGGTCATCTCCGCGTAGAGCCTGCCTTAACGCCGGTGTCGCATCACTGACGGCGCGGGGCGGCTATGTGCGGTAGCTCAGCTATGCTAGAGGCGGGTCATGACAGCGACCACAGCATTTTTGAGCGAAACAGCCCCCCGCCAGACGGCGTTGAATCCCATCGAACACGTTGCAGCCGGTCTGGGTATTCCAGCCGGGGCCCTGTACCGTTACGGTCCCTTTAAGGGAAAAATAGCATTGGATTTCGCCACCAGGGCGGCCTCAGCGCCTGTTGGCAGGCTTATTCTGGTGACTGCCATCAGCCCCACGCCGGCGGGTGAGGGCAAAACCACAACCACCATTGGCCTTGGCGATGCGCTGCGCCGGGCGGGCCATCGCACGGCCATTTGCCTGCGAGAGCCGAGCCTTGGCCCCAATTTTGGCGCCAAGGGCGGCGCCACGGGCGGCGGTCAGGCGCAGATCGCCCCGTTCGACGAGATCAACCTGCACTTCACCGGCGATATGCACGCCATTGCCGCGGCGCACAATCTGCTTGCCGCGATGATTGATAATCATCTCTACTGGGGCAACGCACTCGGGCTTGAGCCCGCCAGCATCGCGGTGCGCCGCGTGATCGATCTTAACGACCGGGCGCTGCGGGATGTTGTGATCGGCCTTGGCAGCGGCAATGGCGTGGTGCGCCAAACCGGCTTTGACATCACCGCTGCCAGCGAGGTCATGGCGATCTTCTGCCTGGCGCGTTCGCTTGCCGAGCTGGAGCAGCGGCTTGGCGATATTGTTATCGGCCGCGACAAGTCCAAACGCCTGGTGCGGGCGCGGGAGTTGAATGCCGCTGGCGCCATGGCCGCGCTGTTGAAGGACGCCTTTGCCCCCAATCTTGTGCAGACGCTGGAAGGCACGCCCGCCTTTGTTCACGGCGGGCCGTTCGCGAATATCGCTCATGGCTGCAACACGCTGCTGGCAACCCAGGCGGCCCTTGGCCTGGCTGACTTTGTGGTGACGGAAGCAGGCTTTGGCGCCGACCTGGGTGCTGAGAAATTCCTCGACATTAAATGCCGTCTAGGCGGAATCTCTCCGGCTGTTTGCGTTATCGTCGCCACTGTGCGGGCGCTTAAAATGCATGGGGGCGTGGCGTTGCGCGCCCTGGGCGAGGAAAACGTGCAGGCGATGGCGGCGGGCTGCGCCAATCTTCTGCGTCATGTGGGCAACATGCGCAAATTCGGCCTGCAGACCGTGGTGGCAATCAACCGCTTCGCGGGCGATACGGCGGCCGAGCTGGAAACAATCCGCCAGGTTTGCGCGGAATCTGGCGTACGCGCGATCTCTTGCGAGCATTTTGCGCGGGGTGGGGCAGGGGCGGCGGCGCTTGCCGATACTGTTGCCGAACTTGCTGAATCCAGCAAAGCCTTCACGCCTCTTTATCCAGATACCATGCCTCTGGAAGAAAAAATCGCAACCATTGCCAGGGAAATTTATGGCGCGTCGGGGATCGATCTGGAATCACGCGCGGCGGCGCAGCTGCGCGCCCTCACAGAGGCCGGATTTGGCAATCTGCCTGTTTGCATGGCCAAAACCCAATACAGCTTTTCCGCAGATCCTGCGTTGCGGGGGGCTCCCACCGGCTTTACTCTGCCGATCAGGGAAATCCGCCTGTCTGCCGGTGCGGGCTTCATCGTCGCTCTCTGTGGCGATACGGTTACGATGCCGGGTCTGCCGCGCCGCGCCGCCGCGGAAGGAATATTCCTCGATGCCGCTGGTGAAATTGGCGGCCTTGCATGAATAAAAAATCATCATGACCATTTGGCACGGCGGCCTCAGGGCCGCCGTGCCGTTTCAGCAAGCGTGTTTCACCCTGAAGGCCGAAGCGGCTTGACGTCAATCGAATATTCCATAATTATAAAAATATGGATAAGAAGAGTGCCGTAACTGCCCTGGCCGCACTCGCGCAGGAGGCGCGGCTGGATATTTTTCGTTTGCTGGTGCAGGCGGGCCCAGAAGGTTTGGCCGCCGGCCAGTTGGCGGAGCAATTGGGCTTGCCTCCGGCCACATTGTCTTTCCACCTGAAAGAGCTG
>JAGWZS010000293.1 GCA_018971905.1 Rhodospirillales bacterium
GTGGTGGTGAACGCTGAAAACGCTTCCCATGGCTTCGGGCTGGGGCCGGATATGGCGGAGGCGCTCTTCGCCGCCGGGGCGGATGTGATTACCCTTGGCAACCATGCGTGGGACAGGCGGGAGATCATTCCCTACATCGCCAATGAAAAGCGGCTCATCCGCCCGCTCAATTACCCGCCCGGCACGCCTGGCGCCGGGGCTTGCCTGGCCAGCCTGCCAGATGGCCGCAAGGTGCTGGTGGCGCAGGCCATGGGCCGGCTGTTCATGGACCCGATGGACTGCCCCTTCCGCGCGGTTGATGAGCTGCTCACCCGCCATAAGCTGGGCGTTACCACCCACGCTATCCTGCTCGATATCCACGCCGAGGCGAGTTCGGAGAAAATGGCGTTCGGCCACGCGTTCGACGGCCGGGTAACCGCCGTTGCCGGCACGCACACCCATGTGCCCACGGCGGACCATCAGATTCTCCCGGCCGGAACCGCCTATGTAACCGACCTTGGCATGTGCGGTGATTATGATTCTGTCATCGGGATGCAGAAGGCCGCCGCCCTGAACCGGTTTATCCGCAAACTGCCAGGCGAGAAACTAAGCCCGGCGGAAGGCGATGCAACGCTGTGCGGGGCGTTCGTGGAGACAGATGATACAACCGGCCTGGCCCGCCGGATTTCGCCTTTGCGCCTTGGCGGGCGGCTGGCGCCGGTTTTGCCCCCCGTGTGAGGGCTTCACGGCCTGTTAACAGGCAGGCTGGTAACTCAAAGATGTGTCCCCCCGGTTTTGGCAGGATGGAATGTCGTCTTTGGTTTTGGAGCTTAAGCAGGGTGAATCGATGATCCTCAACGGGGCGGTCATCCGGTTTAAAACCCGCACGCGGTTAGAGCTGAACAACCATGCGCGGTTTCTGTTCGGCAAACAGATCATGCAGCCCGAGGAGGCCAGCAGCCCCGTGCGCCGGGCCTATTACGCCTTGCAGGAAGCCTACACCGGCCATGAGGATACGCGCGCAGCCTCGTTGCGTGCGGCGCAGGATTTAATTGGCGAGCTGTGCCAGGCGGCGGCTGAGGCAGAGCTGTGCGGCTGGCGCGCCCTGCTGCGCCTGTGCACCGAAGAAACCGCGTTTGAGGCGCTGAAGCTCGCCCGGCAGATGATCCGTGATGAGGAAGCGCCGCCGCTGAAAAGCTGAAGCCGCTAAAACCCCCGCCAGCCGCTGCGCTGCGCGCGGGCAAACAAATACCCCGCAGAACCCAGCACGAGCAGGATGGGGATCATGATGAATGCCGTCCATACCAGTGCCGCACCCACGCAGAGCGCCAGGCCGAAGGCCGCCAGACGCAGGAGAATCTGCCCCAGCGACGGTTTAGACGGCTCGACGAAGCGCCCATCTGGCGTCATGTCGAGCATTGGGCCGTTTTCTTGTGCCATGGGCTGAATGTAGGGCAGGCGGCTGGCCGCTTCAATCTTATTCGGCAAGGAAGATGGCGGGCGGCGCCGGATGCGCTTAAATATCCGTCATGCAGGATGATGATCTGTTCGGCCCGCCCATGGCCACCGTGCCAAGTGGCACCGCCCGGCCGTTGGCGGAAAGGCTGCGGCCCAAAACCCTGGCCGAGGTGGTGGGGCAGGGCCATCTGCTGGGGCCCGATGGCAGCCTGACTGGTATGCTCCGGCGCGGCTCGCTTGCCTCCATCATCCTCTGGGGCCCGCCGGGGGTGGGCAAAACCACCATCGCGCGCCTGCTGGCCGATGCGGCGGGCCTGCAATTTAAGCAAATCTCGGCGGTGTTCTCCGGCGTAGCGGATTTAAAGAAAGTGTTTGAAGACGCCACCCGCCTGCGCCGGGCGGGCAAAGCCACTTTGCTCTTCGTGGACGAGATCCACCGTTTCAACCGCGCCCAGCAGGATGCGTTTCTGCCAGTGGTGGAGGCGGGCACCGTCACCCTTATCGGCGCCACCACGGAAAACCCGAGCTTCGCGCTGAACGGCGCGCTGCTTTCGCGTGCCCAGGTGCTCGTGCTGCG
>JAGWZS010000294.1 GCA_018971905.1 Rhodospirillales bacterium
GGCCCGTCCGGCAGCACCCAACTACCGAAGGCCAGCGAAAACACCGGCGCGATGGTAAATGCCACCACCGCCCAGAACCCGGCTTTCTGCCCAAACAGCCGCCGGGTGATAAGATAGAGCAGCCAGGAGGAGAGCCCTGAGAGCGCCACAAAGGGCAGTCGCACCACAATGGGCGCCGCCGAGCCGAACAGGCTGCGCGAGGCAAGCTCCAGCCACCAGGAGGCCAATGGATGGTCAAAATACGAAAGTGCGAAATGCCGCGCGGCCGCCACCATGTAGCTTTCGTCTATGCCAAGGCCGGAACCTCCAGCCAGCAGCAAACGAAACCCGAGAGCGATGAGCACAACCAGAAGCGTGGCATTCATGCGCGCCTGCATCGCAATACGCTGGCGGCTTGGCAAGCGCCCCCTACCAATTCCCCCCGCCCAGGCGTATATCGCGCGAATGTCCGCTGAATCAGACCAATTGCATGAGCAGATCGGCCGCTCGGTCGCCCTGCTGAGGAGGCATCTTTGACTGGGATGCCGCTGTTCTCAAGCTCGCTGAGCTGAACCACCGTGCCGAGGACCCAAACCTCTGGAACGACGCCGAGGCAGCGCAAGCGGTAATGCGCGAGCGTAACCGGCTTTCCTCGATGGTGGATGGCGTGAATGCCATCGAAGCCGAGGCGAAGGACACGCTGGAGCTGATCGAACTGGCCGAGGCCGAGGCCGACGAGGCGATGATAAAGGATGGCCTTGCCACGCTGGAACGCCTGGCCGGCACCGCCAAAGAGAAGGAAATCGAATCCCTCCTCTCCGGCGAGGCCGACAGCCGCGACGCCTTCGTGGAAATCAACGCCGGTGCCGGCGGCACCGAGGCGCAGGACTGGGCGCAGATGCTGGCGCGCATGTATCTGCGCTGGGCCGAGCGTAAGGGCTTCAAGACCGAGATCATGGAAGAATCCGAAGGCGAGCAGGCCGGGATTAAATCCATGACCATCCAGATCTCAGGCACCAACGCCTATGGCTGGCTGAAGACCGAGGCTGGCGTGCATCGTCTCGTGCGTATCTCGCCGTTTGATGCCAATGCCCGCCGCCAGACCAGCTTCGCCAGCGTGTGGGTCTATCCGGTGGTGGATGATACGATCGAGATCGAGATCAACCCGGCGGACCTCAAGGTCGACACGTTCCGGGCCTCCGGTGCCGGCGGCCAGCACGTGAACAAGACCGAATCCGCCATCCGCATCACCCATATCCCGACCGGCATCATCGTCGCCTGCCAGACGGACCGTTCCCAGCACCGCAACCGCGCCACCGCGATGAACATGCTGAAGGCGCGTATGTACGAGCAGGAGCTGCAGAAGCGCGAAGCCGCCTCCGCCGCGACGGAAGCCGCAAAAACCGATATCGGCTGGGGCCACCAGATCCGCTCTTATGTGCTCGCCCCGTATCAGCTGGTGAAAGATCTGCGCAGCAATTACGAATCTGGCAACCCCGCCGCGGTGCTGGATGGCGCGCTAGACCCGTTTCTCGCCTCCTCGCTCGCGGCACGCGTGGGCGCCACACGCTCAGAAGCCTCAGCGATGGCGGAATAAAAAAGGGGCCTTACGGCCCCTTTTTCTGTTCACGCCGCGTGCGGAAGCTGCGGCGCCTCAATCGTCTGGTTGGCAGCCTTGGCCGTGCTGATCTCAATCCGGCGTGGCTTGGCACTTTCCGGCACCACGCGGCGTACGGTTACGTTCAGCAGACCGTTCACCAACTCTGCCCCCTCCACCACCATATGCTCGGCCAGCACAAAGCGGCGCTGGAATGCGCGGGCGGCAATGCCACGATGCAGGAACTCGCCCTTGGCAGCTTCCTCGGCCACGCGGCCGGAAACCAGCAGCGCGTTGTCCTTCACCGTCAGCTCGATATCCTCCGGTGCAAACCCTGCGACAGCAAGGCTGACGCGGTAGGTATCCTCACCCGTCTTTTCGATATTATAGGGCGGGTAACTCGTCACTTCTTGCGGCAGCGTATCCACAAGCCGGGC
>JAGWZS010000041.1 GCA_018971905.1 Rhodospirillales bacterium
GCGCGATACGGTGATGGCGCTGGATATGGCGCTGGCCCTGGCTGAGCCGGAATTGCGCGGGGAGGAATTGCGGACTGCCGCGCAGGCGCTGGCGCGGCTGACAGGCAGCATTGGGGTGGAAGAGATTCTCGATGCCGTGTTCTCAGGCTTTTGCATCGGGAAATGATTACGATAAAGGATCGGCTCCCAAAGCCGCCAGCCCGGCCCAGCTTGTGGCGCTGAGCGACGGGCGGCGGTAATAGTTGAAATTCTGCGCTGGTGTGTTTGTTTGCAATGCGGGTCCAACCGTAAGCCCCGTGCTGAGCATAGGAGATACGGTGGCGTATACATAGCCTTGCGGCACGATATTTGCTGACACCGTCTGCAAGAACGTCTCCGCCAGTGGGTTTTTCATGCGCTTCAGCGCCAGGACGGCGAAACCCGTGCCTTCCAGCCATATACCCTGGCTGGCGCTGGAAAACCCGATGCCCGCCCCATGGCGCAGCGCCTTGATGGCATTCGCGGCACTGGCGGCATCGCCCAGCCCGGCGAGGTAAGGCCAGATGCCGGCATCGGCCGCGACCATGGCGTCCGGCTTGCCTTGCGGGGTGAGGCCGGTTTTGAACAACCCAGCCGGCGCGTCGTAAGCGGCATGCACAAAGGCGGCGGCATGGCGAGCATCCGCTGTGCGGCCGAGTTTTTTGAAGGCCACGGCAAGGTCCAGGTTCTGCTCAGTGCTTTGCCAAGTGAGCTTTTGCTGAGACCTGTCGAAGCCATAGAACCCGCCATAATAGCCCATGGGGGCGCGGAGCTGTTCGTTAAGAAAATCGCCAGCCTTGTTGGCGGGCTTTTCCATGCCCAGGGCGGCCCAAAGCAGCATGGCCCAGGCGAGCGGCCCGGTGTCGGTGCCAAGCTGATAGGGGTCCTCGTCCCACTGGTTGGTTTTTTTGTTCCAAAAGCCAGGTAGTTTCGCGGGTGTGGCCATGGGCCCGGCGGCATAGCCGTTACGCAGGCGGCCATCGGTGAATGTGCGGTCGTGCGCCTGGGCAAGGCTGAGTGCCTGGCCGATGCGTATTGCCTCCGGCTTGTGCCCGGCGGCCAACAGCAGCAGGCCCGCCAGCGCATTATCATACACATAGGCGGCGTTGGCTTGCGTCAGGTCGAACGCATTCCCATCCGGGCCGGTGTTCACCAGGTAGGAGTTGAGCAGCACCGGGCCATCGCCCAGTGCCGCCAACTGGCCCAGAATCGCCCGCGCGAAGCGATTTGTTGCTGCTGCCCGCGCGGTGGCTGGCAGCAGCAAGGCCCCGGCGGTGAAGGCCCGGCGGGTGAGGTTAGCCAAGGATTTCGGCGAGCAGTTCGGTGGTGCGGCCATTGGCGATGGTGGCGGCGCGGGCGTCGTAATGGGCGCTGGCGGCGCGGGCGAAGGCATGGTGGGCGGCGGGGTAGATGAAGGCATCCACCCAATCGTTCTCCTCAATGCTTTCAAGCAGTTTATCACGGCCTTCGGCGGGGAAAAACTCGTCCAGCTCTGCGATATGCAGCATCAGCGGCGCCTTGATTGTGGCGAATTCCGGCAGCAGATTATCCAGCGCCACGCCGTAATAAGAGACGTTGACATCCGCATCGGAGCGCCCGGCCATCATCACCGCCAGGCGTCCACCCAGGCAGTAGCCGATGGTGCCCGCATTGCCATTGCAGCCCGGCAGTTTGCGCGCGGCGGCAAGGGTGGTTTTCAAATCTTCCACGCCTTTATCCTGGTCGAACCGCTGCATCAGGCCAACGGCGCGCTTCCACTCGGCTTCAGTTTTGTCAGAGAGATTCACGCCGGGCTTCAGCCGCCAGAACAAATCCGGCGCGATGGCGATAAAGCCTTGCGCTGCCAGGTTTTGCGCGGTTTCACGCAGTGAGTCGTTCACGCCGAAAATTTCCTGGATCACCACGATGGCGCCAGCACTTGCCTTGCCCTCCGGCTCCCAGACGAAGGCTGAGAATTCGCCGCTGCCATCCGCGGCGGTTAGTTTTATTTCGCGCATCCTGGTCTCCGTGTGCTTAAGCGATTACCGCCCTGGCCGGGATGGCCTGGGCGGGCGGAGTGTAAGGGATGGCCGTGGAGGGTGCAAAGGCGGCCTGCCGCCCTTGCGGTTCAGGCCGCGGCGGCGGTTCCAGCCAGGGCGGTGAGCCTGACCGCCAGAGCCTTCGGTACCTGGCGTGCGGATTTGGCGCGCGGCAAGGGCATTTCCACGAGCGGTTCGGCGGTGCCGAGAGCCTCATGCTCCTGCCAGTTGTCGAAGCCTAGGCGCGCGACATTGTCGATAAAGGTTTCCGCCGGAACGCCTTCGGCCAGAACCAAGGCGTGGCTGGAAAGCTCGACATGATAATAGACGAACATTTCCGGCACGTTGTTTTCCCGCAGGATGGTGACGCCATTCACCAGCGCGCCGGCCTGAACGAGAATGCCATCCAGCAGGAAGGCATGGTCGGGCGAGCAGAGCAGGTCACGCTGTGGCAGGCCGCCGCCAAAGGCGCCCTGGCGGATGCGCACCGGGTTCACGCGCTGCGGGTCGGCGAACAGGCGCGAGACGGTCTGGCGCCCCAGCCAGCGGATTTCATGCGCCGCGCCGTCGGCGGTGAGCACGAGATCGCCCGGTTGCAGGCTTTCAACCGGCTTTTCGCCGTCCGGCGTGGCAATGGCGGTGCCCGCCATGAAGCAGATCGGCGCGCCGTTGACCAGGCTCCACTCATTACTGGTGCCGGTGGTGTCGTAATTCAGTGTGCCGGTGTTGCCATGGGCGAGCGCCTTGGAGGCGGTGTTGCTTACGGCGACGAAATACCAGCTGCCAGACCCATCCGTGGCGGTGTTGGCGACAAACCCCGTTACCCCGCCGATTGTGGCCGTGCCAAAGTAATAGGCCGTGGTGGGGGTGTTACCGCTGAGGGTAAGGTTGAAAATATCGCGATGGCCGGAGGTGCCGGCAGTGTTGTTGTCGCCCAGGATGTTCAGGTTATCGCTGCCAGAGCCGGTATCTGTCGCGCTGGCGTTGCTGCTTACCTTGGAGGCGATTGTGATGGAGTCGGAACCGGAGGCGAGGGACGAGCTGTAGCTTGAGCCAAGCGTGATGGAGTAGACGATGAGATTGGATTCCGTCGCCATGATCTCTCCTTAAAAACGAAATAGATAAGCAAAAATTATCTATTCGTAATTATAAGAGAACAAAGGAGTGTACAATAACTATTATCGATTATAATTTTAGACAATCTTAGCGTGTAGAAAATAATTTGGGCATTTTGTCCTTTTTGCTGTCCGTATCGGCGTGCGGCGGCGCGCCTGATGCTCAGATGTAATACTCAGCCAGCGGCGCGAAGCCGTTGAAGTTTTGGCTGGCATAGCTTGTCACATAAGCGCCGGTATCGTGGATCAGCACCGTGTCACCGGACTTCAGCCCCAACGGCAGCTGGTACGGGGTTTTTTCGTACATCACGTCCACCCCGTCGCAAGAGGGGCCGGCCAGCACCACAGGGCCGGTTGCGCCCTCGCCAGCGGTGATACGGTAGCGGATCGCCTCGCCCTCGGTTTCGGCCAGCCCGCCGAAGCGGCCGATATCCAGATACACCCAGCGGCGCTCATCCTCCGGCATCCGGCGGCAGACCAGCACGGCTTCCGCCGCCACCACCCCGGCATTGCCAACCATGGCGCGGCCGGGCTCGATCAGCATATCCGGCAGGTCGTTGCCGAAATGCTGGCGCATCGCGGCCATGATGGCGGTGCTGAATGCATCATGCTCGGGCACGTCTTCCTGGTAGCGGGTGGGAAAGCCGCCGCCGAGATTGAGCATTTGCACGGGCAGGCCGGCGTTTTTCAAATCCGTGAACAGCATCGCCACCTCGGCGATGGCGAGTTCATACGCCAGCGTGCCGGTCTGCTGGCTGCCGACATGGAAAGAGAGCCCGTGCGGCACGAGGCCCAGCCCGGGGGCGGCCAGCATCAGCGCCTTGGCTTTTTCCAGCGTGGTGCCGAATTTTTTGGACAGCGGCCATTCCGCGCCGACATTGTTCACGGCAATGCGGCAGTAGATTTTGGCCCCCGGCGCGTGGGCGGCGATTTTTTCCAGCTCCTCAGCCGAATCGAAGGCGTAGAGCGGCACGCCGTGGGCGTGGGCGGCGGCTATGGCGCTTGGCTTTTTTACCGTGTTGCCAAAGGAGATTGCCTCGGCCTTGGCGCCAGCCGCGAGGCAGGCTTCGATCTCGGGCAGGGAGGCGGCGTCGAAGCAGGAGCCAGCCTGGGCCAGCAGCCGCAGGATTTGCGGCGCGGGATTGGCCTTTACCGCATAATAGATGGCGGCTTCGGGTAGGGCCGCGCGCAGGCGGGCGAAATTTTCCGCCACCTGGTCAAGGTCCAGCACCAGGCATGGCGTTGCGGGGTGCGACGCCAGAAAAGAAGCGATTTTGGGAGTCATCGCCCTCATCCTTTCTCTCATTTGCCCGCCTGTTCACGCGGCGGGCAAGGTTATCGAAACGGTCCAACGAACCAGCCGACTTCCAGGTTGCCCCAGTCGTGCTGCCAGAACGCTTGACGCCGTTGCGTAACCGGAGACCGGCAGAGGCACGTACGTTGCTGCGTGATGCGCCCCTTAAAGCCAAGGGGTGCGGGGTGCAAGTGGTTTCGTGCGCGCCGCACAAGGGCGCCGCGCGGTTATTTATTGTAAGCGGTATAGGTGACGGTGAAGGTGTTGAAGCTGCTGCCGTTGGCGGTCTGCGTGCCGAGCGCGATGTCGGTCGCGGCGCACAGATCGACGCTGTAGAGGATCGCCACTCCGTTACCGCCCAGCAGCTGTACTTTTATGTCGTAATTGCAATCATCGCCGGTGGTGTCGGCCTTGCCATCGTTGAAGCCAATATTGTTGCTGGCTCCCGCTTTGGTGGCACTGTTGGGCAATGCGCTCCCCCAGCTCGGGGCAGAATGCCGCGAGAGATAGACCGCCGTGATGTCCTGGCTGGTATTATTGTCCAGCGTGAAGCCGAGGTCGGAGCAAAAAGCGGCGCTGGTCGGCAGCATGGCGCCGGCAAGCCCAAGTGGAACAGACAGCGCGAGGTGGCAAAGCTTTTTCATGGCTCCCTCCAGAAACGCAGCCATACCCGGCAGGATGATCACCGGAGTAGACGAAGTTTAGGGCCTAAATCGCAACAAAATCAAGATACAAACAAGCCGTCAGGACAAAATTGTCACGTATTGCAACCTGTACTGCCCAAGCTTGCAGCGGGACGCTATTGTAACAGGCATGGAAACCCCGCCGCATATATTGGTTGTTGATGACGATCGCGAAATTCGTGAGCTGCTGGCCAAGTTCCTGGAGCGCCAGCGCCTGCGCGTCACCGCCGCGCGGGACGGAAAAGAAGCCCGCCGCGCCTTTTTGAATGGCCATTACCAGCTGGTGGTGCTGGATCTGATGCTGCCGGGTGAGGGCGGGCTGGAGCTGGCGCGCTGGTTCCGGGCCGAGACCAACGTGCCGATCATCATGCTCACCGCCATGGCCGATGAGACGGACCGGATTATCGGGCTGGAGCTGGGGGCGGATGATTATGTCACCAAGCCGTTCAACCCGCGTGAGCTGCTGGCGCGCATCCGCGCCGTGCTGCGCCGCACCGCCGAGGCCGAGGACCGTGTTGCCGAGCAGGCCGCCAAGGTTTACCAGTTCGCCGGCTGGGTGCTGGAAACCGCCCGCCGCCGCCTGCTGGACCCAAGCGGGGTGGAGGTTGCGATTACCGGCGGCGAATATGACCTGCTGGTGGCGCTGCTAGACCGGCCAAACCGCGTGCTGACCCGCGACATGCTGCTGGATTTGCTACGCGGGCGCCAAGCCGGGCCGTTTGACCGCGCGATCGACGTGGCGGTTTCGCGCCTGCGCCGCAAGCTGGAGGATGACGGGCGCAACGCCCAGCTTATTAAAACCGTGCGGGGTGGCGGTTATGTGCTGTCCACGCCCGTGGAGCGGCTTTGAGGCTCTGCCTGCTGCCGCAAAGCCTGGCGCGGCGCACCATTCTGTTCCTGCTGGTGGGGTTCGCCTTTATCCAGATGCTCGGGCTGCTGGTGCACACGGTCAACCAGATCAAGCTGGAACGGTTGGTGGATGAGCAGGAATTCGCCACCCGTGCCGCCATCATCTACCGCCATATCGCCCTGGCCCAGCCTGGAGACCGGGCGATGGTGGCTGCCAAGGAGCCCGTGCCCAAAGACGATACCGTAAGCCTGACGCTAAACCCGCCGCTGGAGGGCACGGTGCGGATGCCCTTGCCGATGGCCGAGGCTGTGCGGGCCGGGATTTTTAGTTATGGCATACCACCCAACCTGCGCCCGCGCGGAATTGTGTTGCGGGTGGCGCTGCATCCGCTTCGGCTGATTGTGAGCTTTGGCCTGCCGGATGGGCTGTTGTTTCCGCTACCCATGCCCGGCGGGCCAACGCCCGATGGCGCCCCGCCGGATATGATGTGGCCTCCGCCGGACCAATTATTGCCGCCCTTGATGTGGCTGACCGTCACCACGGAGCTGCATCCGCCGGCACCTTGGCGCTCCCCCGGGTTTGCCACAGCCTTCATTGTGATGATGTTGCTGGGCGGCGTGGTGATTACCCTGGCGGTGCGGCAGCTGCTGGTGCCGGTGAAAACACTGGCCGCGGCGGCGGAACTTTTTGGGCGCGACGTGGTAAACGCCAAACCCCTGCCGGAGGTGGGGCCAAGCGAGATCGTCACCGCCGCCCGCGCCTTTAACACCATGGCGGCGCGTATCCGCCGGTTTGTGGAAGACCGCACCTTTCTGCTCACCGCCATTGGGCATGATTTGCGCACGCCGATCACGCGGCTGAAGCTGCGCGCGGAATACATGGAAGACGACGAGCAGCGCGCGAAGATGCTGGCGGACCTTGACGAGATGGAAGCCATGGTTTCCGCCACCCTTGCCTTTGGCAAGGACATTACCACCACCGAGCCGCTGGCCCGGTTGGACCTTGCCAGCCTGCTGCGCACCATCGTGGATGAAACCGCCGATATGGAGCCTGAGCGCGCGGCGGCAACAGATTATCAAGGCCCGCAGCATTTGCCCATCAATGCGCGGCCGCTGGCGCTAAAGCGCGCGCTGAGCAATCTCATCACCAACGCGGTGAAATATGGCGATGCCGCGCGGGTAACGCTGCACGCCCCTGCGAAGGGCGTGGTGCGGATCGATATCGACGATGAAGGCCCTGGCATTCCGCCTGAAGAGATGGAGCGTGTGTTCGAGCCATTTCGGCGGCTGGAGACCAGCCGCAACCGCGAGACCGGCGGCTCCGGGCTGGGGCTTTCCATCGCCCGCAATATTGTGCGCGCCCATGGCGGGGATATTGTGCTGACAAACCAGGAAAAAGGCTTGCGGGTGACGGTAACGCTGCCGGTTTAGAGTGCGATGGCTTCAGGTCTGCTCGCACAGCAAGCGAGCCTAAAGTCATCGCACCCTAAGGCCGGCGCACCCTAAACAGTCGATAGACATTTCAGCATCCCCCGCATAAGCTCGGCGAGATGGTTTCTCGTGAGAGAATGAAAAGGGAACCGGGTGAAAATCCTGGGCTGCCCCCGCAACTGTCAGCGGAGAGCCAACCGCCAATTGCCACTGGGAAACCGGGAAGGCGGCGGAAGGTGAAGACCCGCGAGCCAGGAGACCTGCCATCGATGAGCGTCAGCGTAAACGCATCGGGCGGGGTGTCCTGGTGGGAGAGCCTTTTGCCGGGCGAGCCTTGTTTGCGATGACAACGCTTGAACGAGGCAAAAAATTTATGGAACAAATCTTCAAAGGCGACGCCAGGCTGCGCGCCAAACTCATTTTCATCTATCTGTTTCTGGTGGCGCTGAATATCGGCGCCTGGACCTGGGCGCTTATCTGCTTCCACAACCAGCCGGTGATGCTGGGCACGTCTCTGCTGGCTTACACGTTCGGCCTGCGCCACGCGGTGGATGCCGACCACATCGCGGCCATAGACAACGTGACGCGCAAGCTGATGCAGGAGGGCAAGAAACCAGTATCGGTCGGGTTCTTCTTTTCCATCGGCCATTCGCTGGTGCTGCTGATCGGCGTGATGATGATCGCGCTCGCGGCGATGACGTTGACGGATAAGTTCAATCACTACAACAACGTCGCCAATATTTGCGGCACGTTGGTGTCCACCGGCTTTCTGCTGCTCATCGCGGCGATGAATCTGACGATTGCCGTTTCCGTTTATCGCAACTTCATCCATGTGCGCCGCGGCGGGGCCTATGTGGATGAAGATTTCGATCTGCTGCTGAACAAGCGCGGGGTGCTGGCGCGGCTGTTCCGCCCCTTGTTCCGGCTGGTGCATGAAAGCTGGCACATGGCGCCGCTCGGGTTTTTGTTTGGGTTGGGGTTTGATACCGCGACGGAGGTGACGCTGCTTGGCATTGCCTCCACGCAAGCCATGCACGGTATGGGGCTTTGGTCGATTCTTGCCTTTCCGCTGCTGTTCGCGGCCGGAATGTCGCTGATTGACACGACGGACGGCATCATGATGCTTGGTGCATATAACTGGGCATTCGTGAAGCCAATACGCAAACTATATTACAATCTCACCATCACGATTGTGTCCGCCATGGTGGCGCTGGTGGTTGGCGGCATAGAGGGGCTGGGGCTGATTGCCGATGAATTCGGGCTGCAAGGCCGGTTCTGGGGCGGCATCGGCGCGCTGAACGATCATTTCGGGGCGCTTGGCTATATCATCATTGGCATCTTTGCGGCGAGTTGGCTGGTATCGACGTTGATCTACAAGTTCAGGCGTTATGATGAGATGGAAATCGTGGAGTAGAGTCGCGCCAGGGGCCGGGCGGTCAAATCCGCTACTCCACACCGAAGGCGTAGGTGAGGAAGAGGAAAGTTGTAGTTACGTGGGCGGGTTTCGACCCGATATGGTCATTCGCGAGGCTGGGGCCTGCCCCTAAAGCAGCCGATCCCCGCAAAAGCGAAACGTAAGTGTCGCTAATTTTGTCGCGTTCAAAAAGTGCTTTGCGGCAAAAACGCGCGACAAATGAATGCAACGAAAAACAATCGGTTGTGCCTCACCATAGCCTGTCGCATAATTTACAAGTTATGCGACAGGCGGTGTCTGGGTTGGGGGGATAGCGGAATGGCAGCTTTCTGCTAAGTTACGTATCATTCGGACGTTAATGCGGCTGGAGCCAGCGATGCGTAGCTTCGTCTTTATGGTGACTTTTATTTGTATGCCTGTTTTCTCCCAGGCTCAGTCAGTCATTGCCCCGAAGGTGCTAACCATTGCCTCTGCAGGTGAAGTTACATCTATACCCGTGACCGGCTGTAATGAGCAGGGGATGGTCGGAGATGCCTCGACTCCCCCCGCTACATCGATATCGCTCAAAATTAACCCGGCCATCGCAGCACACCTATCACTCTATTACGGATTAAACCTGTTTGTGCTCGCGCCGCGCGGATGGATATGCGCTGTTACGCAAGGCGCGGACGGCTCATATCTCATTGCCCGACCGGGTCTTGGTGAAGGGCCTCTCGGGCCGGCGATATATATCGAAAATTTCCCACAAGACCCAAATGGATGGGCAATGATCGCGGCTTATGGCGGAACATACTTTCCAAAGATGGTTTCGAATGTATCAGACGCCGTCAAACAGCTAAACGAACAAGGTGGTAATACAACGTTGAGGCAATTCCTCGCGCCGAGATATCCCAAAGATCAAATAAAATATCTAAATAATTCAGTTTTGACATACATGACCCCGCCTGGAAAGCAAGGGTTGGGAACCATCATAGGCCACGGCCTTCCATCAGATTTTCGAAACGATCCTAATATTTCCCAGGCTGTTTCCCGCCTCCCAACATACGGTATCGTGGGCGTAGTCAGCCAGCCGGACACGCAATTTCTTAATCTTATGACGATACGCCTTCCGGCGAACGAGGCATCATTTTATTCAACGATCATGGGCTTCACAGCGCATTGCCAACCCTTCGATCAAAGTGCGGCTTGTGTCAGTGCCATGAATTTTTTGAATGAGGACAAGTAACAAAGGTGGGCAACGCCCGCCCAAATTGCCGGGTGTCTGCTTGCAGGCACACGGAAATTCGGCCGGCACGACCGTCTTGGTCATTTTTTGCCAGGACCAAGTTTGTCGCATAACTCAGGATTTGTGCGACAAGGCAGACGGTAGCCGACGCGCCAGTTGCAATGGCAGCTTTATCGCCATGCCGTTCCAAACCGGCCCTTCCGCTCCCGGCCCAAGTTCGCCCTTCATTCCTGCCGCCGCAAAATATAGATATCCATAATCCACCCATACTCCGCCCGTGCGGCGGCGCGAATTTGCCTAATCTCCGGCCCGGTATCCGCCAGCGGGCCGGCGCGGATTATCTGCCGCTCCATGCCCAGATATGCGCCCCACCAGATGTGCACACCCTCCGGGTCCAGCACCTCAAACGCGCAGCCTGCATCCAGCATCACCACCAGCGTGTCCACACCCTCCGGCCAGCCTTGCGCGCGCAACTGCCGCCCGGTGGTAACCAAAAAGGGCTGGCCG
>JAGWZS010000042.1 GCA_018971905.1 Rhodospirillales bacterium
CTTGATGCCCGCCGGTGCGTCCGGCAGGCGGGCGAGCACGAGATGGATGATGTTCTCTGACAGATCATGCTCACCGGCGGAGATAAAGATTTTCGCGCCGGTGAGTTTGTAGCTGCCGTCGTCCTGCGGCACCGCCTTGGTGCGTAAGAGGCCGAGATCGGTGCCGCATTGCGGTTCGGTAAGGCACATGGTGCCGGACCATTCGCCGGAGACGAGCCTGGGCAGGTAAAAATCCTTCAGCTCTTCCGAGCCATGGCTCTTTAACGCCAGATACGCGCCGTGGGAGAGGCCAGGATACAGCCCGAAGGAGATGTTGCTGGCGCAGATCATCTCCTCCACCAGCTTCGCCACGGTTTCCGGCAGGCCCTGGCCGCCATATTGCGGGTCGGCGTTCAAAGCGCCCCAGCCGGCTTCTGAGAAAGCCTTGTAAGCTTCTTTAAAGCCTTTGGGCGTGCGCACGACGCCATTCTCATAGTGGCAGCCTTCCTCATCGCCGCTGGCATTAATTGGCAGCAGCATTTCTGTGCAGAATTTCCCGGCTTCTTCCAGCACCGTGTCCAGCAATTCGGGCGTAAAATCCTCGGTGCCGGGCAATGGTTTGGCGGGGTGCAGCTCGTGCAGAACAAAGCGCATGTCCCGCAGGGGCGCGGTATAGGTTTGCATGGCTTTTTCTCCTTAATTGCGGAGCGGCTTGCCGGTGGTGAGCATCACCTCGATGCGCGCCAGCGTGCCGTCCTGTTTCATTAGCCGCATGAAGGCGGCGTGTTCGAGGGTGAGGATATCCTGCTCGGTCGGCCGGTCGATGAGGTCCGCCTCGCCGCCGGAAAGTACTTTGGCGAGCTCGCCGGAAATAATTTCGTCGTAAGGCGTGGCGAGGCCACGCTTGCGGAAATCCTTCACCGCCATGGTGAAGGCTGTGCGCCCATCCTCACCTGGCAGCTGGTAGGTCGGCGGTTCGGGGGCGGCGTAGGTTTCCGCCATCGCCAGCGCTTTTGCCTTGGCGTCAGCCAGCAGGCGGTAGCGGTTCATGGTGATGCCGTCGCTTTCACGCAGAAACAGAAGTTCCTTGGCATTGGCGGCAGATTTGCTGACTGTGGCGGTACTCACCGTCTCGAATACTTTTGCAGCGGCGGGCATGGGGCCGTGAGGCATGGATTTGTTAGCCGCCCAGCGGGAAAGCATCTCCGAGCATCCACCCCAGGCGGGTACCAGGCCTACGCCGCATTCCACCAGCCCGATATAGGTTTCCGCATAGGCCTGCACGGCAGATGAATGCAGCACAATCTCGCAGCCGCCGCCCAGCGCCATGCCGAAGGGTGCTGCAACGCTGGGGAAGGGCGCATATTTCAGCTTCTTAAAAATCCGTTGGCCTGAAGTAACGAGTTTTTCGATTTCACCCCAGGCGGCAATGTTGGCGGCGAAGAGTGCGAGGCCAAGATTGGCGCCAGCGGAGAAATGTGTGCCTTCATTGTAAATCACCAACGCTTTGTGGCTTTGCGGCACAAGATCAATCGACTGCTCGAGCAATTCAAGGTTCTGCTGGTCCCAGCTGTTGCTTTTTGAGGTAAGCTCAAAGCAGAGCACGCCATGACCAATATCCCAGAGAGATGCGGAAGCATTTTTAAGCAGTGGCTTGGAGGTGAGTTTGATGTCCTCCAGCATCACCACACCCTCCGGGCGGGTGAGTTTATGGTAAGCGCCGTCCTGGCCTAGATATTCGCGGGCGCCGTTTTGGGTGCGGTAGAAGCTCTTGCCCTTGGCGGCGGCAAGCATTGCGGGAACCGGTAATCCGTCCGCCGCCAGTTTTTCGGCCAGCCAATCCGCGCCGATCTTGTCGATAAGCTCGAACGGACCGGATTTCCAATTATAGCCAAGGCGCATCGCTTCATCGATGGCGTGGATATCCTCAGCGGCTTCCGGTACCAGGGAGGCGGCGTAGGCCAGCGTCCGGCCCATCACGCGCCAGGCGTAGGGGGATTCTGAAAATATCGTGCGCAGATCGCGGCTTTCCGGCGTTTTGACCTTATGCGCCGGGCGATAATCGCCGGTTGAAAGGTCAATGGCCTCACGGCCCTTGGCGCCCTTACGGTAGAATCCGCCTTTGCCTTTGCGGCCGGTATAGCCTTCCGCAATCATCTTTTTAAGCAGCGGCAAATCGCGGTTGGTGGCATGAAAGGCATCACTGGCGGGCAGAGCGCCCGCAAGGCTGGCATTGATGTGGGGCATCAGGTCCAGCCCCACAAGGTCGATAAGCCCAAACACGCCGGTTTTAGGAATACCAAAGGGGCGGCCCATGATGGAATCGGCTTCCTCCACCGTCAGCCCTGCGGCCATCGCCTCGATCACGCCGGTTTGCAGCCAGAATACGCCAAGGCGGTTGGCGATGAAGCCTGGAGAGTCCTTGGCCTTCACCACGCTCTTGCCGAGCATGAGGTCGGTGAATGCGGCGATCTTGTCGGCAAGATCAGGGTCGGTTTCAGGGCCTGTAACCAGCTCCAGCAGGCGCATATAACGCGGCGGGTTGAAAAAATGCGTGATGAGGAAATCGCGCTTGAAACGCTCCGGCATTCCCTCAGTAAGCTTGGCAAGCGGAATGGTGGAGGTGTTGGAGGAAACCGCCATGCCGGGGCGGCGAATGGCGTCTATCTTGCGGTAGAGGTCCTGCTTCAAATCCAACCGCTCGATGATGGCTTCCACCACCCAGTCGCAAGAGGCGAGCTGGGGCAGGTCGTCCGCGATATTACCCGGCGTGACGAGCTTCGCCGCGCGGGTAGACATGAAAGGCGCAGGCTCTGTCTTGAGCATTTTGGCGATGGCATTTGCGGCGCCATCCTTCACGATGTCCAGCAGCAGCACCGGCACGCCTGCATTGGCGAATTGCGCGGCGATGGCCGCCCCCATGGTTCCGGCGCCGATGACGGCGGCCTTGCGGATACTCTCCATCACAAGCGCTCCAGAATGGTGGCAATGCCCTGGCCGCCGCCAATGCATTGCGTGGCGAGCGCATAGCGCCCGCCCGTGCGGGCCAGCAAGCTGGCGGCCTTGCCGGTGATGCGCGCCCCGGTGGCACCCAGCGGATGGCCAAGTGCTATGGCCCCGCCATCGATATTCACTTTGGCAGGGTCCAGTCCAAGGTCGCGGATGCAGGCGAGCGACTGGGAGGCGAAAGCCTCGTTCAACTCCACCACATCGAGGTCAGATACAGAGATCCCTGCCCGTGCCAGCACTTTCTTGGTGGCGGCAACAGGGCCAATGCCCATGATCTCCGGCGCGCAGCCCGCGGTGGCGGCGGCAACAATGCGCGCAAGCGGCTTCAGCCCATGCTTGGCGGCGTAAGCCTCGGAGCACACCAGCACGGCGGCGGCACCATCCGTCAACGGGGAGGAGGTGCCAGCGGTAACGGAACCAGCGGCGCTGAAGGCAGGCTTCAGCCCGGCCAGGCCCTCAGCGGTGGTTTCGGGTCGGGGGCAACCATCGGCCTCTACCTTGCCCGCCTTGGTGTTGACCGGGATGATCTCGTCGTTAAAATGTCCGCCCCTAATGGCTGCGGCGGCGCGGCGTTGGCTTTCCACGGCGAAAGCCTCTTGCTCGGCGCGGGAGATATTCCATTTCGCGGCTACGTTTTCGGCGGTTTCGCCCATGCCCATATAGGCGGCGGGCAGCTTCTCATAGAGTGCCGGGTTAGGCAGGGGGTTGAAGCCCATCATCGGCACGCGGCTCATGCTCTCAACCCCCGCGGCGATAAACACCTCGCCGGAGCCGGTGGCGATATGTCCGGCGGCGATGTGGATGGCCTGCATGGAGGAGCCGCAGAAATGGTTCACCGTGTAACCGCCAACGGATTGCGGCAACCCGGCATGAAGTGCCACCAGCCGGGCAAGATTCAGGCCCTGCTCGCCCTCGGGGAAGGCGCAGCCGAGAATCACGGCTTCAAGGTCGGATGTAGTGATGTTTGCGCGCGCCGCCAGCGCGGCAATGAGTTCGGCGGCGATATCGTCAGGCCTGGTGTGCGCCAGTGCGCCCTTGGCGGCCAGGGTAAAAGGCGAACGGGCAAAGCCCGCGATAACGGCTTGGGTCACGGTGATCTCCCGATCGGTTTGAGGGCGGCTTTTTTTGCCCGGCCAATTTTAGGTTCGGCTTTTGGCAATGGCACGCGCAGTGACGCGATCGCCTCCTCGCATTGCAGTTCGATGTTGTGCAGCTCAGTCAGGGTCTGCTCCACGGCGTGGCGCTGCTCCTCCAGCTTGTGAATACGGTTTTGCACCGCCTTCAGAAGTGCGATGGTTTGCTGACCATGGGTGGGGTCTATATCGTAAAGTTCAAGATATTCCTTGATCTCTTTGATCGAGAAGCCAAGCCGCTTGCCGCGCAGAATAAGGATCATACGCGCGCGGTCGCGCTGAGAATAGACGCGCGTATTGCCCGCGCGGCGAGGCGCTATGAGCCCCTGCGCCTCGTAGAAATGCAGAGTCCGCACCGTAACACCCAGCTCGGCGCCGAGCTGGGTAACGGTGTAAAGGGGGTCTGGGTACGGCATTCAGGCTCCTGTTGTCTGGCCATGCCCGCGCCTGGCGCCCCGGGGCGGCATGGCGGAGGTTAGAACTTCGCTGTTAACCCCGCGGTGAAGGAATTGTCGGAGGCGGCATAATTGCCGATGAGCGTGCCGCTGGGCGTCGGCAAGCCAGACGTGGTGCTGTTGATGCTGCCACCGGGCGTGAACACGTGGCCATAAGCAAATTGCAAATCCACCGCGGGAGTAATCTTATATTGCGCACCAACGCCGAGGTCGTAATGGTTGGCATCCGGCACGCGGGACGTACGGTTGCTGTCTGTCACGGGCGATTCGTCGAAGGCGAAGCCGGCTTGCAGCATAATCCGATCGGTCAGCTGATAATTGGTGCCGATGGCAGCGAACCATGTATTGCGCCAGTTCTCGTAGATCACGCTGCCGGGATAACCGTTGTTGAGCGTTACATGCAGGCTGTTCAGCAAGGCCCAGTGGGTCCATTGCAGGCTGCCCATGACTGCCCAGGCCGGCGTGATCTGATGATAAATGCCCAGATCCACGGAATCCGGCATGGTAATGGAGGTGGTGGCAGCGCTGTTGCCGGCTTCCAAAAGTGCCGCCGTGGCGGGGCTGAGGGCGGAGTAAACCCCCGGAACGGTGATGCTTTGCGCGCCGGAAATATTATGCCGGATGCGGGAATGATAATCGATACCGATGCGCGTTGCATCGTCAATTCTATAGAGCCCGCCGATATTGTAGCCAAACCCTACATCATCGCCATGCACATCGGCTATCGGGTCCTGGCCGGTCAGGGCGCTCAATGTCGGCACATTTAGCGCCTGGGTGAGGCGGGCATTGAAATATTCAAAAACAGGGCCAGCGCCGACGGAAAAATGATCGTTGATTTTATACGAAACGGCGGCGCTGAAATCGACGCCAGTAATGCTCGAGACAAGGCTCTGATAGCGGCCGACGAAATCCTCAGGATAGGC
The DNA here is from genome assembly GCA_018971905.1 of Rhodospirillales bacterium. GTDB lineage: Bacteria > Pseudomonadota > Alphaproteobacteria > Acetobacterales > Acetobacteraceae > Acidocella. Next base: position 5,500 of record JAGWZS010000042.1, read on the forward strand.
CGTGCGCTCACCATATGGGTTGGTAACTGAAAGGCCGAGCCGCAGATCTGGCGCCAGCACGAACACGCCAAACAGTGAGCCAGAGGCCGCCGGCGTGACAGCATTGCCGCCTTGCGTGCCGCTTACGGTGCCGCCGGTAAGGGGGTTGGTGTTGTAGCCTGAGAATGTGGCGGAGGGAGAGATATAACTGACGCCGCCGGCGAACTCGCTTTGGTCCAGCAGCGCCATGCCGGCTGGGTTAGTCCAGGCGGTGCTGGCGTCGTAGGCCTTGGCTTCGTCGCCCGCGAAGGCGGTACCCATCCAGTCTGGCAGCCCTTCGCGCAGGCCAAAGCCTGAAGCGTGCGCGGCTTGGCCTAGGCTGAGCGTAGCGAGGGCGCCGCAGGCGGTGGCGGCTAAAAGGCGGGTTTTATACAGCTTAATGGTTTTCATGCTCTTGGAACCTCCTCATTTTATTCGCTTTTCTTTAGGTGGAAGCCTCGTCTTTGCTATTGAATAGAGGTGAAAGCTAACCTAATATGTATGAAAAATACTAAATAGGGATGAAAATGCAAGAGAGCTTTTTCTGGCGCCGTGCGAAAAACCTTATTGCCGGTCTTGGCTTCTTGCTTGGCGTGGCACCGGCGATGGCGCAAGGGGCCGCGGCGGGATGGTGGATGGACCAAAGCGGCAAGGCGGGGATTGTTATTGCCCCCTGCGGCAAAGATTTATGCGGCCGGATTGAATGGCTGAAAGTGCCCATGGATAAGGCAGGCCGACCAAAGACAGATATTCACAATAGCAATGCGGCGCTGAAGCCTAGGCCGTTATGCGGTTTGCAGATATTGGGCAATTTTATCCCCGATGGGCAGGGCGGTTGGAAAGGCGGCTGGATTTACGATCCGCAAAACGGTGAAACCTATAAATCTGTAATGCACGTGGTGGCGGATGGCACGCTGCACGTGCGTGGCTATATCGGGATTCCGCTGCTTGGCCGTTCCGAGGTTTGGCGGCGCCCGGCCAATGTTCTGCCCGCCTGTAGTGGAGGCTGACGATGGATGCGACGTGGCGCAGCGGCGCAATTCCGGCTCTGCCGGTGGATGAGCTTCTGACCGATGCGGCAGCACGGTTTCCAGATACGCCAGCCATGGATTTTTTGGGCAAGCGCACGAGCTATGCCGAACTTAGCAAACTGGTAGAGCGCGCGGCGGCGGGGTTTCAGCTTTTAGGGGTGGTGAAGGGCGCGCGCGTGGCTTTATGCCTGCCGAACACGCCCTATTACGTGATTTGTTACTATGCAATTCTGCGTGCGGGGGGCGTGGTGGTAAACCTTAGCCCGCTTTATGTGGAAAGCGAGATCCGGCATTTCCTGAAAGACAGTGGCGCGCGCATAGCCATAACGCTGGATGTGGCTGAGCTATATACGAAATTTGCGCCGATCATGGCGGATGGCGCGCTGGATCATCTCATTATTGGTTCGATGCTGAAAATACTTGACCCGGTGAAGCGGTTCGGCTTTTGGCTGACACGGCGCAAAAGCCTGGCGAAGATACCCAGGGATTTAAGGCATGTACCGTTTCACGCTTTGCTGAGGCCAGGAGACGATGCCCGCCCGGTGCCATGCCGCCCAGCCACGGATGTAGCGGTGCTGCAATATACAGGTGGCACCACGGGTGTTCCAAAAGCTGTGATGCTGAGCCATGCCAATCTCATTGCCAACTGCGTGCAGGTGGCAAGGCGCCTGCCGGATATTCCGCCCGGCTCTGGCATGTTAACGCTGGTGCCGCTGTTTCATGTTTTCGCGATGACCGTGGCGATGAATCTTTCCGTGATGCTGGGGCTGAACATGATTCTTCTGCCACGTTACGAGAAAGCGCTGCTGCGCAAAACCCTGGCCCGCACAAGGCCGTTGTTCTTTCCTGGCGTGCCGACGATCTACGCCAATATCAACGAGGCCGCTGCGAAAGAGACATGGGAACTTTCTTCCATCCGTTTTTGTGTTTCCGGCGCGGCGCCCCTGCCGGCTGAAATCCGCAGTCGCTTTGAGCAGCTTTCGGGGTGCCAATTGGTTGAAGGCTACGGGCTTTCTGAAACCTCGCCGGTGGTGGCGGCCAATTTGTTCGGTGCGGTGCGCGATGGGTCAATTGGTTTGCCACTGGATGAGACGATTGTGGAAATTCGTGATTTGAACAACCCCGCGCGCATTGTGCCGCCGGGCGAGCGCGGAGAGGTTTGTGTGCGTGGCCCGCAAGTGATGTTGGGCTATTTTAACCGGCCGGACGAGACAGCAAACGTGTTCGTGGATGGCGCGTTGCGCACCGGTGACGTGGGTTATGCCGACAGGGACGGCTATATTTTTCTTGTAGATCGTATCAAGGATCTTATCATTTCAGGTGGCTACAATGTGTACCCGCGCATGGTGGAAGAGGCGCTTTACAAGCATCCCGCCGTGCTGGAGGCGGTGGTGATCGGCATACCAGACGCCAAGCGCGGCCAGGTTCCAAAAGCCTTCGTCAGGTTACAAGCGAATGCGCAGGTTACGGTAGAGGCGTTGCAGGACTTCCTTGCCACCCAGCTTTCACCGGTGGAACGGCCGAAGGAAATCGAGTTTCGTGAAACCTTGCCAAAAACCATCATCGGAAAATTATCGCGCAAGGAATTGGTGGCGGAAGAGCTCGCCAAGCAGGGCACGTGAATTTGATCTTCCGGCTGCTGGCCGTGGTTTTTGGCGCGATGCTGCGGCCAAAATTAGGGCTGGCGGAGGTGTCGGCATTAGGCTTCAGGGTTTGGCCGCTGGACCTCGACCTCAATCTGCATATGACCAACTCGCGCTACATGGCGTTGATGGATCTTGGGCGCACGGATCTTATTCTGCGCGCCGGGGCCTGGCGCGAGATGCGGCGGCAGAAGCTGGGCGTGGTGCTCGGCGGTGCGGCAATGCGCTTCCGTCGGCCATTAGCGCCCTTCGCGCGGTTTACCCTGGCCACAAGGCTGCTCGGTTGGGATGAACGCTGGATGTATGTTGAGCAGGTTTTTACCGGGCCGCAGGGTGTGGTGTGCACTGCCGCCATGCGCGCGGCATTTGTGAAGGCCGGCCGACTGGTGCCACCAGAGCCCGTGCTGGAGGCGGCGGTGCCAGGCCTTACAAAATTGCCAGCACCCGCCTGGGCGGCAGATTGGGCAGAGGTGGAAAAAGCTTTCGCGGCATAGCGCCAATAAGGCCCGCGGGGTTGTTTATTCCTGCGAGAGCGCTTCGGCAGTGCGCCAGAAATCCAGTATTGCTGCCAAGCTGTCCTGGATTGTCACGCGTGGTGTCCAGCCAAGGCGTGTCTTTGCTCGGGTCGTATCGATCTCTGCAACGGGAATTTCTGCAGCGCGCTGCTTCGCCGGGTCTAGTTCCACGCGGATGCGCGCTTTGGAAAGGCCAAGCAGAATCTCCAACAGATCGCCGATACGCTGGGTGGCGCCGGCGCCGATGTTCAAAATCTCGCCGGGAGTAAAGGAAGGCAAGGCGAGCGCGCTGGCGTAGGCGGCGCATACGTCCTGCACGTCCAGAAAATCACGTCTTGCGTCGAGATTGCCAGTGGTAAGAACAGGCGGTTGCAGCCCTTCCTCGATGCGTGCGATTTGCCGGGCGAAGGCGGGCACCACAAAGGCGGGCGTTTGCCCCGGCCCGGTATGGTTGGCGGGGCGCAGGCGTAGCAGGTTAAGGCCGGGAAGTGCCGCCAGCCCATCCTCTGCCGCCACCTTGGTTCTGGCGTAGGGGGTCAGCGGCTCGGGCGGTGTGTCTTCCGTGGCGGGCGTTCCCCGCAGGAAGGCGCGCCCATAAACCTCCGCGCTGGAGACGAACATAAACCGGCAGGCAGGTGCATGGGCAAGAACCGCTTGTGCAAGGTTCAACGTGCCTTGCACATTCACTGCCCAGGCGTGGTCTGGCGCGCTGGCGGCTTCGGCAGGGGATGAGATGGCAGCCAGATGCAGCAGCGCATCCGGCTGTGCGGTCTCGATTGCTATGTTGGTGGCGTGGGAGTCCGTAATGTCCAATTTTGGCGCCAGAATTTTTACCTCCGGCGCGCTCTGCCGCAGGTGGCGCTGCAAATGCTGGCCAACGAAGCCGTTGCCACCAGTGAGCAGCAGCCGGATCATGCCCGGGCAAGCCGCCGCAAGTCTGCCTCAACCATCTCCGCCGCCATCTCTTCCAGCGTGATCTCCGGTGTCCAGCCGAGCCGTTCGCGTGCCTTGCTGGCATCGCCCTTCAGGCAATCCACCTCGGCAGGCCGGAAAAACGCAGGGTTTACGCGCACATAATCCTGGTAGTTCAGCCCGGCATGGCCGAAGGCAAGCTCGCAAAACTGCCGAATGGTAACGCTGCGGCCGGTGGCCACCACGTAATCGCTTGGGTTGTCCTGTTGCATCATCAGCCACATGGCCTTCACGTAGTCCCGCGCATGGCCCCAGTCCCGCGCTGCCTCCAGATTGCCCAGTTCCAGTTGCGTGGCGAGGCCAAGCTTAATACGCGCCACGCCATCGGTGATCTTGCGGGTCACGAATTCGATGCCGCGCAGCGGGCTTTCGTGATTGAACAAAATACCGGATGACGCGTGGATGCCAAAACTCTCGCGGTAATTCACCGTGATCCAGTGTGCGGCAAGTTTTGCCACCGCATAGGGGCTGCGAGGGTAGAAGGGTGTCGTCTCGCTTTGCAGCGGCGCCTGCACCAATCCATACATTTCCGAAGATGAAGCCTGGTAGAACCGCGGCTGCAACTCCAGCAGCCTTATGGCTTCCAGCATATTGAAGGCGCCCATGCCGGTCACCTCGCCGGTGAGGATCGGCTGTTGCCAGGACAATGCGACGAAGCTTTGCGCGCCGAGATTATACACCTCCTCCGGCCGGACTTTGGCCAATACGCGAATCAGGCTGGAGAGATCCGTCAGATCGCCATCAACAAGTTCAACATCCCGCTCCACCCCCAGCCAGCGCAAACGCTCGGCGGCTTTTTCCGCGTTCGAGGAGCGGCGTACCAGCCCGACCACCCGGTACCCCTTCGCCAACAGCAATTGCGAGAG
>JAGWZS010000043.1 GCA_018971905.1 Rhodospirillales bacterium
GCGCGGGGATGTGGCGCTGTATGAGAAACTTTGCCTGCTGGGAGAGGTGGCAGAGCGCGTGGCATTGGAGCCAGATGCCGGGCCGTGGGAGTTCCGCGGCGTGGCGCGGGTGCATAGTTTCTCCGCCGCCATGTGTTGGGCGGCACTCTCGCGCCTGGCGATGATCGCGGCCACGCTGGGGCTGGAAGCGGAGGCCGCCAGCTGGACCCTGCGTGCGCACACACTGCGGGAGGAAATTCTCCGGCGTATCGTTACGCCAGAAGGCTGGCTCTCTGGTGTGCTGGACCAGGAGGTGGCGGATGCCTCGGTGCTGGTGTTGCCGAATATCGGTTTTATCGAGGCAACATCACCCGAATTTTCCGCTACGCTGGACATGGTGGAACGTCGGCTGATGAATGGCGGCTTCGTGATGCGCTATGACGCGCCGGATGATTTCGGCCTGCCGGAGACAGCCTTTCTGCTGTGCAGTTTCTGGTATGTGAACGCACTGGCGCTGGCGGGCAGACGCACGCGGGCGATGGAGATTTTTGAGAGCATTCTGGCGGCGCGGAATCATGTTGGCCTGCTCTCGGAGGATGTTGCCCCGGCGGCCGATGGCAAGCCTGCACGGCTATGGGGAAATTTTCCGCAGACCTATTCGCATGTTGGTTTGATTCTGTGCGCCATGCGGCTTTCACGCAGCTGGGAGGAAGGGTTATGGCGCGCCTCGTAATCGTTTCCAACCGCGTGCCGGATGTATCTGAAAATTCGGGGCCGCGCGCAGGTGGGTTGGCGGTGGGGCTGGCGGATGCGCTGGCGCCAGGTTCGCTGTGGTTCGGCTGGTCTGGTGAACGGCTGGCGGCGCGCTCAGACGAGATACACAGCATTGTGGCCGGGGGCGTTACCTACGCCACCATCGACCTCGCGGAGGATGATTACCGGGCGTATTATCTTGGTTTTTCCAATGCCACGCTGTGGCCTTTGTTTCACATGATGCCGAGTTTGGTGAGCTTCGATAGCGCAGGCTATGACGCTTACCGGGCTGTGAATGAACAGTTCGCGAGGGCGTTGCTGCGGCTGATACAGCCGGATGATCTCATCTGGATTCACGATTATCAGTTGCTTGGCGTTGCCGCCACGCTGCGCCGCCTGGGTGTGGGCAACCGGATTGGTTTTTTTCTGCATATTCCATTTCCCGCGCCGGTCTTGTTCGATCTGCTGCCGCCCGCGGAGGAACTGCTGCAAGGGTTGCTGGCGCATGATGTCGTAGGGTTTCAGACAGAGCCGGACCGGGGCCATTTTCTCGCGGCCCTGCGCCAGCGCGGCGTTTGCGTGCAGGGAAATGATGCGTGGCACGAGGGGCGAGGATTGCGCAGCATCGTTACGCCGGTTGGTGTGGATGTGGATGAGTTCAACCGCCTCGCCGTGCGGGCGGTGCGGCGCGTGGAGGCGCGGCGCGTGGTGGAGAGCCTGGCCGGGCGCGCCTTGATGATCAGCGCCGACCGGCTGGATTATACCAAGGGCCTGCCCGCGCGGTTCGATGCGTATGGGCGGTTTCTCTCGCGGTTTCCCGAGCGGCGGCGGCGCATCAGTTTTTTGCAGGTGGCCGCGCCCTCGCGCGAGGAGGTGGACCAGTACAAGGCCCTGCGCGACGAGCTGGACTACAAGGCCGGGGCCATCAATGGCGAATATTCGGATTTCGACTGGGTGCCGCTGCGTTATATGACCCGCGCCGCCGGGCGGGGGCTGCTGGCCGGGCTGTTCCGCATTGCCCGTATAGGGTTGGTGACGCCGCTGCGCGACGGTATGAACCTTGTGGCGATGGAGTATATCGCGGCACAGGACCCCCTGGACCCCGGCGTGCTTATCCTCTCGCGCTTTGCTGGTGCCGCCACGCTGCTGCCCGAGGCGCTGCTGGTTAACCCCTACGACGTTGATCAGATGGCGGAGGCAATTAACACCGCCATGTTGATGACGCTGGAGGAACGGCAAGAGCGGCACGAGGCGCTGCTGGGGCGGGTGCGCAGGCATGACGCCACGGCTTACAGCCGGAGCTTCGTGGCGGCTCTCAGCCAGGGAGACGGCTGACCATTTCTGTTTCTGGTTTTCCACGGTGGCCGTGATATGTGCAATGCCATGTCCAGCGATGCCGCAGCCCCCCAGTTGAAGGCTTCTGTTTTTGAGGTTTTACGTGTTTTCCTTCGCCTGGGGCTTACCAGCTTTGGCGGCCCGCTGGCGCATTTGGGCTATTTCCGCCAGGAATTCGTGCTCCGCCGGGCATGGTTGAGCGAAGAGGCGTTTTCAGATCTCGTTGGGCTGTGCCAATTTTTGCCGGGCCCGGCCAGCAGCCAGGTTGGGTTTTCCATTGGGCTGATGCGCGCGGGCTATGCTGGCGCGCTTGCCGCCTGGGCCGGGTTCACCTTGCCCTCGGCGTTGCTGCTGGTGCTGTTTGGCTTCTGGGCTGACAAGATGACCGGCCCGGCGGGGCTCGGGCTGTTGCACGGGCTGAAGCTGGTGGCGGTGGCCATTGTGGCGCAGGCGGTGTGGGGCATGGCGCGCAGCCTGTGCCCGGACAAACCCCGCGCCGCCATTGCCGTGGCGGCGGCTTTGCTCATTCTGTTCAGCGCCGCGCCGATTGCGCAGATAGCGGTGATCGCGCTGGGGGCGCTGGCGGGGCTTTGGCTTTGCCGTGCCGTGCCCGCGGTCGGCTTCAGCCATGTGGCGTTTCCTGTCTCACGGCGGGCGGGGGCGCTGGCGTTGGTGGCATTTTTTTTGCTGTTGTTCGGCCTGCCGGTGTTGCGCGCGGCCACGGGCAACTCCGCCATTGCCCTGTTTAACGCCTTCTACCGCTCCGGCGCGCTGGTGTTTGGCGGTGGCCATGTGGTGTTGCCCTTGCTGCGCGGCGCGTTTGTTGCCCCTGGCTGGGTGAGCGATACTAGTTTTCTTGCCGGATACGGCGCGGCGCAGGCGGTGCCTGGCCCGCTATTTACCTTCGCGGCGTATCTGGGCGCGGTTGCACGCCCGGCCCCGCATGGGCTGGCGGGGGCGGCGCTGGGGCTGGCGGGAATATTTCTGCCTGGTTTGCTCATTCTCGTCGGTGCGTTGCCATTCTGGCATGGCTTACGCACCCGCCCCGTGGCGCAGGCGGCGATGCGCGGGGTAAATGCCGCCGTGGTGGGGCTGCTGGCGGCGGCGCTGTATAATCCGGTTTGGACGAGTGCGGTGAAAACGCCTGGCGATTTTGGCGTGGCACTGCTCGGCTTTGTGCTGCTGACGGTATGGAAGGCGCCGCCGCTGCTGGTGGTGGCAATGGGCGCCATGGCTGGCGTGATGATGGTATGATTTTAGAAACAATGAGTTTCTATTGTTTCTATTTTAATATCTCTGGGTGCGCTTATTTTGGCAACGAACAAGACTGTTTTGCCGAAGAGGTGAGCCAATGATTGAACTGAGGCCATTTGCAAAGCTTGGCGGCGCGGACCATGGCTGGCTGCGGGCCAGGCACCATTTTTCCTTCGCCAATTATTACGACCCCGCACGCCTGGGCTGGGGACGGCTGCTGGTGTGGAACGACGACAGGATTGCGCCTGGCACGGGCTTTCCCGCGCATCCGCACCGGGACATGGAGATTATCACCTATGTGCGCAAAGGTGCGATCACGCATGAGGACAATCTTGGCAACAAGGGCCGCACCGAGGCGGGGGATGTGCAGATCATGTCCGCGGGAACCGGGATCCGCCATAGCGAATATAATCTGGAGCCGGATGCCACCGAGATTTTCCAGATTTGGATTGCACCCGAGCGAGAGGGTGAGGCGCCGCGCTGGGGGGCGAGGCCATTTCCCAAAGGTGAGCGCGCGGGGCAGTTCGTGCCGCTTGCCTCGGGGTACGAGGATGATGGCGAGGCGTTGCCCCTGCGCGCGCCAGCGCGGGTGTTGGGCGCTACGCTGAAGGCGGGAGAGGCCGTGACATATACGCTGGGCCAGGAACGGTTGGCGTATCTGGTGCCAGCGGCGGGGGCGGTGGAGATTGACGGTGTGAAAGTGGCGGCGCGGGATGGCGCGGCGATTAAAGATGTCGGCATACTGACAATCCGCGCGATGGAAGACAGCGAGCTGGTACTGGTGGATGTTGCCTAACGAAGAATGAGAGCGTTCAGCTAAACGCCGAACGGGCTAATACATGTGCTGACCGCCATTGATGGACAGGGTGGAGCCAGTGATGAAATCAGCCTCATCACCGGTGAGAAACACCACGCCGCGCGCGATGTCCTCGGCTGTTCCCAGCCGCCCGCGCGGGATTCTGGCAACGATTTTTTCTAGTACATCCGCCGGTACGGCGCGCACCATCTCGGTATCCACATAGCCGGGCGCGATGGCGTTGACAGTGATGCCGTTGCGCGCACCTTCCTGCGCCAGCGCCTTGGTGAAGCCGTGGATGCCGGATTTGGCGGCGGCGTAATTCACCTGGCCATATTGCCCGGCCTGGCCGTTGATGGAGCCGATGTTCACGATGCGGCCGAATTTCTTCGCCTTCATGCCATCGAAGGTGGCTTTGCAAAGATTGAAGCAGGAGCCAAGGTTTGTGTCGATAACGGCATCCCACATGTCGCGTGTCATTTTGGTCATGACCGCGTCGCGGGTGATGCCGGCGTTGTTTACGAGAATTTCGATGGCGCCGTGGCGGGCGGCGATGCCGTTTACCGCGGTGATGCAATCGTCAAAATTACCAGCGTCGAACTTTATGGTTTCGATGCCCGTTGCCTCCTGGAACGCCAACGCGGCGTCTGTGTTGCCTGCGTAGCTGGCGATAACAAGGCGCCCAGCCTTTTGCAGGGCGATGCTGATGGCGGCGCCGATTCCGCGTGTTCCGCCGGTGACCAATGCAACCCGTGCCATCGCAGACTTCCTCCATTTTTTAAAACCCTAAACCCGATAACGGCTAAGCGTAAAGGGGCCCGCGCGGGGCGTGGAGGAGGTTAGCCAGCGGTTATCTAATGCCCGCCAGGTGCGGCCGGGCCCCGCACACGGCGGATGCAGAGCGAGGCAAGGAAGGCGACCAGCATACCCGCCGCCAGCAGCCCGAAGGCATCGCCATAGGCAAAATAATTGGCCTGTTGCCTTAAGATTTTGCCAAGCAGCACGATGGCCTGCTGGTGCGCGCTGCCGGCGTTGGAAAGCCCGTGCGCCTGGAAATATTGCTGCATTGCGGCGATGCGGTCGCGGGTTGCGGGTTGCAGCAGGCTTACATGCTGGTTGATGATAAAAGAATGAAATTTCTCACGGTTGGTAACGAATGTTTCCACCGTGGCAATGCCCACCGCCCCGCCCAGATTGCGCAGCATGTTGAACAGGGCCGAGGCCGAGCCCGCATCCTGCGCGGAAATGCCGGCTGTTGCGATCATGGTGATGGGCGGAAACACCAACGCCTGGCCGACGGCGCGGATGAGATTGGGGATGAGCAACTGGGGGCCGCTATCGTTGGGGCCCAGGCTCAGATTCATCATCAGGCTGATAAAGAACAGCAGAAAGCCGAGGGAGAGCAGGCGGCGCGGGTCTATCCGCTGCATCAGCCAGGGCATGAGGGGAATGATGAGCAACTGCGGCAGGCCGATCCAGGCCATGACCAGGCCGGACTGCTCCGCGCTGTAGCCATGGGCTTCAGCAAGGTAAATCGGGATGAGATAGACAGCCGCATAGAGCACGAAGCCCAGCATGAAATTCGCGATCGAGGAGACGCCGAAATTCCACCGCGCGAACAGGCGCAGGTTGACCAGCGGCGCCTTGTTGCCCGGCCGGAATTCCTGAAACAGAAACAGCGCCAGAGACAGAAAAGAGATGATGGAAAGCCGGGTGATGAAGGCTGAGCCAAACCAATCATCCTTATTGCCTTCCTCAAGCACGGTTTGCAGCGTACCAAGCCCAAGCGCCATGGCGAACACACCCAGCCAATCGCCTTTCCAGAAGCGGTCCAGGTGCATGGGCGCGGGTTGCAGGCCCCAGAGCAAGGCGGGGAGCATGACCGCGCCCGGCACGAGATTGAGAAAGAAGATGCAGCGCCAGCCATAGGCATCGGTGATCCAGCCACCCACCGTGGGGCCGATGGCGGGGGCGAAGGTGGCGGTGAGCGCGAACATGGAAAACCCCACCGGCCGGGCACGCGGGGGCAGAAGCGTCATCACGCAGACCAGGGCAAGTGGGATGAGCACGCCGCCGGTGAACCCCTGGATGGCGCGCAGCACCACCATTTCAGGGAAGTTGGATACCAGCCCGCACGCCACGGAGAAGATCAAAAACAGGATGGTATTGGTGATGAGGTAGCGCCGGAGCGAAAACACGCCCATGAGCCAGCCAGACAGCGGGATGACGATGATCTCGCCGATGAGATAGGCGGTGGAGATCCAGCCGCCATTGTCCAGCCCGGTGCCGATACCGCCCTGAATATCCGGCAGGGAGGTGTTCACCACCTGGATGTTGAGCACCGCCATGAAGGCGCCCAGCAGCGCCCCCGCGACGGCGACCTTGTTCTGGAGCGGGATGGTTTCCGCGGCCGTTTCGCTCATGTCCCGCGGCGCGTATCGATATCCGTTTCCACGGACATGCCAGGACGCAGCTTGCCGATTTCCTTGCCCGTCAGCTCGATCAGGATTTTCACCGGCACGCGCTGGACGATTTTGGTGAAATTGCCGGTGGCGTTGTCTGGCGGCAGCAGCGCGAATTCCTGGCCGGAGGAGGGGTAGATGCTGTCCACCTCGCCGCGCACCTTCAGGCTGGGAAAACCATCTACATGGATATCCACGCGCTGGCCGGGGCGGATATGGGTAATCTGGGTTTCCTTATAATTGGCCAGCACATAAACTTGCGAGAGCGGCACAATGGCCATGATCTGCGTGCCGGGTTGCACATAATCTCCCACCGCAACAGTTTTGTTGCCGACGATCCCGGCAAAGGGCGCGCGGATGGCGGTGTGCTCCAGGTTTAGCTGGGCCTGCGCAAGCTGCGCCTGGGCGCGGATGGCCGCGGCCTTGGCACCCAGAAGCCCGGCCTTTAGCACATTGACCTCACGCTGGGCGGCTTGCAGGTCCGCTTGGTCCGCCGCCAGCCCGGCCTGGGCGGTGCGCAGGTCTGTGTTGGCTTGGTCGGTGTTCTGCACCGGGCTGGCGCCCCTGGCGGACAGGCTGGCGTAACGGCGCTGGTTCTGCACGGCGAAGGCCAGTTTGGCCTCGTCAGCCTGCACGGCGGCGGCGGCGGCTGCGATTTTGGAGGGTTGCAGGGCCAGCAACGCTTCGTCGTTGGCTACACCGGCCTTGGCGCTGGCAAGCCCGGCCTTGGCTTCGTTGACAGCATTCTGGTAGTCGCGCGGGTCTATGCGTGCCAGGAGCTGGCCTTGTTGCACCGGCTGGTTCTCATTCACCGCCACGGCGGTAATGTAGCCGGAAATTTTGGCGGCGGTCAGGCTGGAATCAGCGGCGATGTAGGCGTCATCTGTGCTGACGATATATTGCCCGACAAGCACATAATGAACGAGCCAGGCGCCTAATGCGAGTACGGCGGCAATGGCACCGGCGCCAACCAGAAGGCGGCGCCGGCGGGAAAATGCTTGATGATCCGACACGTAAAACACTCACGAAAATGCCGGAGCTGAGATAAGGGCGCTTTGGCGGATTGCAACCCTGTCAGAGTTTCTCCACCTGGGCGTATTCGAGATCGACCGGGGTGGAGCGGCCGAAGATGGAGACGGAGACCTTCACGCGGCCCTTGTCCTCGTCCACTTCCTCCACCACGCCATTGAAGCTGGTGAACGGGCCATCGGCCACGCGCACCTGCTCGCCCACCTCGAAAATAACAGCCGGGCGGCGGGTTTCGGTGCCTTCCTGCTGCTGCTTCATGATCCGCTCGGCCTCGGCGTTGGTGATCGGGCTGGGCTTGTTGCGGCTGCCCAGAAACCCGGTGACGCGCGGAATGTCCTTCACCAGGTGCCAGGTGTCGTCGGTCATGTCCATATTGACCAGAATATAGCCGGGGAAGAACTTCCGCTCGGTGTTCACCTTCTGGGCGCGGCGAACCTCGGTGACCTCTTCGGTTGGCACCACGATCTCGCCGATATGGTCGGCAAAGCCCTTCAGCTCCGCCTGTTCTTTGATCTGCTGGGCGATCTTCTTCTCGAAACCGGAATAGACGTGCAGCACGTACCAGCGCTTGGCCATTGAATTTTCCTTAACCCCCGGCGCCAAAAATGGCGCGCATGGCGGCGCCGATCAGTCCATCCACCGCCAGGAAAAATAACGAAGCGGCAACCACCATGGCGAGCACGAGGCCGGTGAGCTGTACCGTTTCCTTGCCCGTTGGCCAAGTGACGCGGGACGCCTCGGTACGAACCTCGCGCGCGAATTTCAACACGTTGAACGCCAAGACAGCCCATACTCCAAAAAAACGCATGATGCTGGAAAGGGATGGCAGGGGCGGAGGGTCTCGAACTCTCAACCTCCGGTTTTGGAGACCGGCGCTCTAGCCAATTGAGCTACGCCCCTATTCCGTACCAGCATGGAAAGCGCCTTCCACACTTTGCAGCGCCGAATGTCAAGTGCCTGGGTGGCCTGGAGACGCTTTACGGGGGGCGGATGCAAGGGTGAGGCATGGAGCGGGTGACGGGAATCGAACCCGCACAGCCAGCTTGGAAGGCTGGGACTCTACCATTGAGCTACACCCGCGGCTGGGCCATCGTTAGGCCAAATCCCCCCGGTGAGGCAAGAGCGGGCGTGTGGCGCGGCGGCCACAGGCGTGCTCCAAGTTTTGTGAACGGAGAGTGTCTGTTTTATTAACGATCATCTGGTTATAATGTAGGCAGAATATTTGTGGCCTGGCTCTCCAGGGGGTTGGGCGGGTGCGCCGTCTGGAATTTAACTGGTTGCAGTAGCTCTGCGTTCAAGAATTGCCTGTTTCAAGGGTTGCCGGAATGTTTGGCTGTTTAGCGAAGAAATGCCGCCTGCGGCTGAGCCGGGGGCCTTGCGGTACCGGTGCCAACGGCGCGGGTGGGCTGCTGCGCCGGTTTGTGCGGGCGCGCCGGGCTGTCACCGCGGTTGAGTTTGCGCTCATCGGCTCAGCTTTTTTCATGTTCGTGTTCGGAATTTTTGTCGTATCGACCGATTTGTTCTGGCAGCTGACCCTGGATGATGCCGTGCGTGTTGCCGCCCGGCAGGTGGAGATTGGCAAAATCACCACCGGGAGCGCATTCCTCAATGCCGTTTGCGGGGAATTCGGCGTCGCCGCGCCGGCTTGCGCGACACGGCTGCAATATTCCGTTCAGGGCGGCACCTATTTTGGCGCGGGCGGCATTACCCCGGTGGCCCTCAGCAGTGCGGGCAACCTTGCCGCGCCGAGCCAGTTCTCGGGCGTTCTGTTAAGCTCCAGCGCCGGGGCGGTATTTCTGCTGGTGCAGGTTGCCTATCCGCTGCCCTTCCAGGTGCTGCTGCTGCCCAACGGTGTCGCCACGGAAAATGGCACGCCATCATTATATTCGGTGGTGTCTGGAGTGATGGTGCCATGATGAGACGATTGTTTTTCGCCCGCCGTGGTGTTGCCGCTGTTGAATTCGCGCTTGTGGTGCCGGTGCTGCTGCTTTTGTTCATAGGCACGATCGAGATCATCACCCTCTACCGGACCGAGACCAAGCTGAACGCCATGACCATCACCCTGGCGCAGATGGTGGCGGGAGAGAGTGCCGCGACCGCCAACGGCGTTACGCAGCTTGCCTCCAGCGGTGCCAGCGCGCTCTCGGTGCAAAGCATCTGCCAGGGTGCCATTCAGGGGCTGGCGCCCTTTCCGCCTGAGGGCATGACCGTGAAAATTGTCGGCGTCACGCTGGAATCCAACAAGAATGGCGCGCCCACCACCGCGTCTGTCTACAGTACCACCCCTGCCTACGATATGTGGGAGACGGATTATTCCGTGTCCGGGGGCAATTGCAATGTGACCAGCAGCAACACCGCCGCCGCCATTGGTTATACCGGGGCGGTGAATCTTGCCACCACCTCGCCACCCAGCACCACCGGTACCAGCGGCTACTCCGGCCTGTTGGTTTACCCGTGCGACAGCGCGATTATTGTAAACGCAACCCTTACCTATCCTGGGATCATGGGCATTTTTCTGAATACGCGGCCCAGCCTTTCCCAATGGGCATTCACCCGTTGGATTTACGGCAGCGCCCAGACCGAGTTGCAATGCTCATCCTCTGATTCAGGGTGTTATGTTCATTACGCCGCCACGCAGACCTGCAACAGCGCGAATACCGCAAATTGAGAAGGAGGCCAGCGCCATGATGTCTTTCCTCACTCGCTTCCGTCGCAGCAGGCGCGGCGCCACCGCCGTGGCGCTGGCCATCATGTTCGTGCCGATGGTTATTGCCGCCAGCGCCGCGGTGGATATCTCCCGCGCTGTTTCTGCCCACACGCAGTTGCAGGCCGCCGCTGACGCCGCCGCCATCGCCGGGGCGGGGGCATGGCAGACATCGGAATCCTCGACCGTGGCGCAAAACAC
>JAGWZS010000044.1 GCA_018971905.1 Rhodospirillales bacterium
ACCGGGCCTTTGATCGAGCCAACGCCAACGGAGGTGCCGCAGCAGATCAGGTCACCCGGCATCAGCGTCATGTCCCTTGAGAGCAGCGAAACCAGCTTCACCGGCGGGAACACCATGTCCGACAGCGGATAATTCTGCCGTTCGGTTCCGTCCAGCACCAGCTTCACGGAAAGACCGCTGACATCCACCCCGGTGGCAATCGAAGGGCCAAACGGGCAAAACCCGTCATAGCTCTTAGAGCGCGCCCATTGCGGAAAGTTCGGGTCCTTGCGCAGCACGTCACCGCCGGTCACGTCATTGACGATGGTGTAGCCGAAAATCGCCGAAGCGGCTTCGGCCTCGTCCGCCATCGAGCAGCGCTTGCCGATCACGATGCCAAGCTCACCCTCATAGGCGATACGGCCTTCATAAGCCGGTGGGCGCTTGATCGTGACACCCGGGTCGTTGACGGTCGTGTCCGCCTTCAGCAGCCACAGCGGGTCTTCCGGCAGGCTTACCCCCAGCTTGGCGGCCAGCGCGTTGAAATTGTTCCACAACGCGATGACCTTGCCCGGCTTGCAGGGCGCTCGCAGGGTAACAGCCTCAAGCGGTAACACCGTGCCGGTGGCATGCGGCTGCGCGAACATGTCGCCTTCGCAAACCTGGATCGACTCGCCCTGAAGCAAGCCGAACCCGTCACGCCCCGCGTGGGTAAACCGCACCCAATGCTGTGAGCCAGCCATCAATTCGCCTGCGCGGGGCTGGAGATCTCATGGTTGGCAAGCTTCTCCAGCACGCGCACCATGCCGGAATGGTCCCAGGCCGAGCCACCAGCGGCGGCGGCGGCATTAAACAGCTCCTGGCAGGTAGCGGTATTCGGCAGGCTGAGCCCCAGCGACCGCGCACCGGACAGCGCCAGGTTCAGGTCTTTCTGATGCAGGGCGATGCGGAAGCCCGGCTCGAAATTACGCTTAACCATGCGCTCGCCATGCACTTCCAGAATGCGCGAGTTCGCGAAGCCACCCATGAGGGCCTGACGCACCTTGGCGGGGTCAGCCCCAGCCTTGGAGGCAAACAGCAGCGCCTCGCCCACGGCTTCGATGGTCAGCGCCACGATGATCTGGTTGGCAACCTTGGTGGTCTGGCCATCGCCATTGCCACCCACCAGCGTGATGTTCTTGCCCATGAGCTGGAAGATCGGCAGCACGGTGTTGAAAGCCGCTTCCGGCCCGCCGACCATGATGGTCAGGCTTGCGGCCTTGGCGCCCACATCGCCACCAGACACCGGCGCATCAAGATAGCTGCAGCCCAGATCGTTGATCTTCTTGGCAAACACCTTGGTTTCGATCGGCGAGATCGAGCTCATATCGACAACGATCTTGCCAGGCGTCAGCCCCTCGGCGATGCCGCCGGCCGAGAACAGTGCGTCTTCAACATTGGGAGTGTCCGGCACCATCATGATGATGATGTCGGCATTCTTGGCGACTTCGGCAGCATTCTTGCCGACAATAGCACCCTTTTCCACGAGTTCTGGCGAGACGCCGAACGGGTCGAAAGCGTAGAGTGTATGGCCGCCAGCGAGCAGGTGCCCAGCCATGGGGCGGCCCATGATGCCGAGGCCGATGAATCCGATCTTGCTCATATCGTTCGTCTCCTGAAGATAATAAATGTTCTGATGAAGCTCAGCGAGCCGACACCAGGGCGGCACGCCAGCCCATGCCGGCAGAGGTGGCGGCTTTCGGGCGATATTCGCAGCCGATCCAGCCCTTATAGCCAAGCTCGTCAATCCGGCGGAACAGGAACGGGTAGTTGATCTCGCCCGTGCCCGGCTCGTTGCGGCCGGGGTTGTCGGCCAGCTGCAAATGGCCAATCCGGTCGAAATGCGCCGCCAGCTTGTTGGCGATATCACCTTCCATCACCTGGGTATGGTAGATGTCGAATTGCAGGCGCACATTGCTCATGCCCACATCGTCCAGAATGGACAGCGCCTGGTCGATCTTATTGACGAAGAAGCCAGGCACGTCGCGGGTGTTCACCGGCTCCAGCAGCAGCTCAAGCCCGGCATCGGCGAGCTTCTTGCCCGCAAAGCGCAGGTTTTCCACCAGCACCTGGCGCGCTTCCGCCGCATCGCCGGTGGGAATACCGGCAAGGCAGTTCAGCTTCGGGCAGTTCAGCGCCTTGGCATAGGTCACCGCCTTCTCCACACCGGCGCGGAATTCCTCCACTCGGCCCGGCTGGCAGGCAATGCCGCGGTCCCCGCCACCCCAATTGCCGGCGGGCAGGTTATGCAGCACGAGCTTCTGCCCGTTCGCCGCGAGCAGATCAGCTATCTGCGCGGGTTCGTAATCATAGGGGAACATGAATTCCACCGCGTCGAAACCGTCCTTCGCCGCAGCGGCAAAACGGTCAAGAAACGGAACCTCGTTGTAAAGCATCGTCAGGTTTGCGGCGAATTGCGGCATTAAATCCTCCTAAGGCCGCACCTTGCGGCGCGGCCTGTGCTGAGTGGCTGGCGCGATAAAGAACCCGCGCCGGGGATCAGTTGGTCCTGGCTGTTACTGCCCGCTTTTGGCTGTCATCGCCCGCTGGCAGATCAGCGCATGAACAACGTCGATCGTAGGCGTCGGTATCTCTACCATACGGCCGAACTCCTGCACCACTGTCAGCAAAGGTGCAATCTCCATATCGCGTCCGCGCTCAAGATCCTGGAGCATGGAGGTTTTATGCGCGCCAACCTTGCGTGCCCCTTCAATCCGGCGCTCCACGTCAACGCGGAAATTCACCCCCATGGTCTGGGCAATTTCCTGCGCTTCCAGCATCATCGCCTTGCACACCGCGCGCGTGCCCGCATCGGTGCAGATCACGTCAAGCGTGGCATGGGTCAGGGCGCTCACCGGGTTGAAGCTCAGATTCCCCCACAGCTTCAGCCAGATTTCGTCACGAATGCGCTCAAGCACCGGCGCACGCTGGTTCGCCGCCTCAAACAGCTCAGACAGACGCTGCACGCGCGGCGTAATCTCACCCGAAGGCTCGCCGATCGGGAATTTGTCGCCATAGATATGCCGGATAACGCCAGGCTGCTCCAGCTCGGTAGCCGGATACACAATGCAGCCGATCGCGCGCTCCGGGCCAATCCCGTTCCACTGCACGCCACCCGGGTCCACACTCTCCACAACCTTGCCGTCGAGCTTGCCGCCATGGCGGTGGAAATACCAGTACGGAATGCCGTTCACCGCGGCCACCACGCTCGTGTTCTCGCCCAGCAGCGGCTGCAGCGCCGGTACCGCGGCCGAGATCTGATGCGCCTTAAGCCCAATGATCACATAATCCTGGACGCCAAGCTCCTTCGTATCGTTGGTGCAAACAGGGCGGGCAACAAATTCTTCATTTTCCTTGATCACGCGCACGCCATCGCGGCGCATCGCCTCAAGGTTGGCGCCACGCGCCACCAGGCTTACATCGGCCCCCGCGCGAGACATTTCCGCGCCCAAATATCCGCCGATCGCACCGGCACCAAAAATGCACACCTTCATAGCTCAAGCCTCCTTAATTTAATTCCCCTCCCCCGTATGACGTTCTACTTCGCTGGCACAGCTGCCTTTGCCGACAGGTCATAAAGCGGTCGGAGTGCGGCGCCCGGAATGCCAAAGGCGACGCCTTCGCTATTCATAGCCTCGCTTACCGCTCCAGCCACCATCCGTGCCATCCTGTTCCTCCATAATTGCCCATATTAACATTTATATGGGAATTAATCTCACGATGTGAGAGAATGGCAAATCAGAAGGGTTTTGTCCAGTGGAGTCTTTTCTGTATCATGGGAAAATATTCTTGTATTATGGGAAAATCAGTGACGTTCACAAACGCGCCATACTCAGGAAGTGCGCATGAATGACTCAACCCTGCCCCCGCGCCGGAGGGGGCGCCGGCCTTCAGCCAATGGCGAAGGCAGCAGCGACATTCAGTCGCTGGACCGGGCGATCTCCATTCTCGAGGTGCTGGCTGGAATCGATTTTACTTCCCTCGCCGAGATAAGCCGCCGCACCGGCCTGCCCATTTCAACCGTTCACCGGCAGCTGCAAACCCTGGAGCATCGCGGCCTGGTTGGGCACGATGTGGAAACCGGCCTCTGGTCGGTGGGGGTTGGGCTGTTCCGCATCGGCTCCGCCTACCTGCGGATTCGCAAGCTGCCGGAGATCGCGCGCCCGGTGCTGCGCGCCCTGCAGCAGGAAACGGCGGAAACCATCAACCTCTCCAAATTCGAGGAGCCGGTTATCATCTGCGTCGGGCAGGCGGAGAGCCATGCCTCGGTGCGCGCCTTTTTCCGCCCTGGGTCGGAATTGCCGCTGCACGCCTCCGCCGCGGGCAAGGCGGTTCTCGCCGTGCTGGCGCCCGAGCGCCGGAAAAAGCTGCTGGAAAACTATAATTATACCGGCTTCACAGCCTCAACCCACCGCGACGAAGCCTCGCTTCTCGCCGATGTCGAACAGACGTTGCAGCGGGGCTACGCGCTGGATAACGAAGAGCATTCCCTTGGTATGCGCTGTGTCGGCACGGCGATCCTTAATGAATTTGGCGAGCCGGCTGGCACAATCTCGGTGTCAGCCCCCAATTTCCGGATGCCAGAAGAGCGGATCGTCACGTTCGGCAAAGCCGTGATGGCCGCGGCGCGGCAACTTACCCTGCGGTACGCGGGGCGCGCTGCCTAAGCGCGCAGCGAATCCAGGGAGTTATCTGCCCGCGCGCGAAGCCCCCATTTCGGCTGAAATGGCAACAGACGCATCAACCACCATCCGGCCCAGCTCAATAATCCGGTTCTCGTCAATCCGCGCCATGGGCCCGGAGACCGAAACCGCGCCGACCACATCGCCGGTTTCATCAAAAACCGGCGATGCGATGCACCGCAAGCCAACGGCGTGCTCTTCATCGTCCACCGCGTAGCCCTGCTCCTTCACCTTAAGCAGCTCTGCGCGCAGCGCCGCCGGGGCCACGATGGTTTTGGCTGTCAATTTGGGCATCCCGTGCTGGCGCAGAATCTGGCTGATGGCCTTCTCGGATGTTGCTGAAAAAATCGCCTTGCCAACCGCCGAGCAATGCATGGGCACGCGCGTGCCGGGGCGGGCCAGCACGCGCATCATCTGCCGGCATTCAACCTGGGCGAGGTAAACCGCCTCACCTTTATCTTCCACCGCGAGGTTAACCGTCTCACCGCTGTTTTCCATAAGCTGGCGCAGATGCGTCCTCGCCAGGGCGGCAAGGTTCCGGGTTTTAATAAAGGCGCATCCGGTTACAAAAGCCTGAACCCCAATGGTCCAAAGCCGCCGACTCGGGCCAAAGCGCACGTAGCGTTCTTGCTCCAACGTCAGCAGCAGCCGGTGCGCGGTTGAGGCCGGCAGGCCAACCTGCTGGGCAAGGTCGGTCAGGCTGACGCCATCATCCGGAGAGTCCGCGATGCGGTTGAGCAGAGACAACGCCCGAACAAGCGACTGAACCTGATCCGAGCCGCCTTTGCCCTGCCCGCCTCGCGGCGCGGAGGTTGTTTTCTTGGCGGTTGGCCGGCGCGGCATTTCGGTCTCCTAACTAACGCGTTGTAAAATGCCAACTGCTTGAGATTACAGCCCGCTTCCGCTCGTTTTCCACAATCCGGGAAAACCCCGGCGGCCTTACCAGAATCGCCCCGATTTACACAAGCCAAATTCTAAACTATGGAGCCTCCCAATACGGGTTCTGAAAATTTTCCGTATCATGGAAGCTGTCTCGAATTCTCATATTGATTTGAGATATTCGCTCAGCGATCAATTCACCTGCCGGAGGACGCAATGGCAAAGATGACTGCAGTGGACGCCGCAGTGCTGGTTTTGGAGCGCGAGGGCATCGATATCGCCTTTGGCCTTCCCGGCGCGGCTATCAACCCCCTTTACGCCGCAATGCGCAAGCGCGGCACAATCCGCCATGTTCTGGCCCGCCACGTTGAAGGCGCCTCCCACATGGCCGACGGTTATTCCCGCGCCAAGGCCGGGAATATCGGCGTGTGCATCGGCACCTCCGGCCCGGCCGGCACGGATATGATCACCGGCCTGTATGCCGCCTCGGCGGATTCCATCCCGATGCTCTGCATCACCGGCCAGGCGCCGCGCGCGCGTCTCTATAAAGAAGACTTCCAGGCGGTTGACATCGAATCCATCGCCAAGCCGGTCACCAAATGGGCCTGCACCGTGCGCGAGCCCGCCTTGGTGCCGCGCGCCTTCCAGCAGGCTTTCCATGTGATGAAGTCCGGCCGTCCCGGCCCGGTCCTGCTCGACCTGCCGATCGACGTGCAGATGGCCGAGATCGAATTCGACATCGACACCTACGAGCCGCTGCCCGTTTACAAGCCCGCGGCCACCATGAAGCAGGCACGCAAGGCGCTTGAGATGCTCAACGAGGCCGAGCGTCCGCTGCTCGTGGCCGGCGGCGGCATCATCAACGCCGACGCCAGCGACCTGATGGTCGAGCTGGCCGAACTCACGGGCGTGCCTGTGATCCCGACCCTGATGGGTTGGGGCGTCATCCCTGATGACCACCCGCTGATGGCGGGCATGGTTGGCCTGCAAACCAGCCACCGCTACGGCAACGCCACCCTGCTGAAGTCTGATTTCGTCTTCGGCATCGGCAACCGCTGGGCCAATCGCCACACCGGGTCGGTTGAGGTCTATACCAAGGGCCGCAAATTTGTTCACGTCGACATCGAGCCGACCCAGATCGGCCGCGTATTCGGCCCCGACCTCGGCATCGTCTCCGACGCCAAAATCGCGCTGGAGCTGTTCATCCAGGCGGCCAAGGAGCTGAAGGCTACAGGCAAGCTGAAAGACCGCTCCGCCTGGGTGGCGGAATGCCAGCACCGCAAGGCCACCATGCTGCGCAAGAGCCATTTCGACGACGTGCCGCTGAAGCCGCAGCGCGTGTACGAGGAAATGAACGAGTGCCTGGACGCCGACACCTGCTACGTCACCACCATCGGCCTGTCGCAGATCGCCGGTGCGCAGTTCCTGAAAGTGCAGAAGCCGCGCAACTGGATCAATTGCGGCCAGGCCGGTCCGCTGGGCTGGACCCTGCCGGCTGCCCTGGGCGTGCGCGCCGCCGACCCCAACCGCAAGATCGTGGCCCTTTCCGGTGACTACGACTTCCAGTTCATGATCGAGGAACTGGCGGTGGGCGCGCAGCACAAGCTGCCTTACCTGCATGTCGTGGTGAACAACTCCTACCTCGGGCTGATCCGCCAGGCACAGCGCGGCTTCCAAATGGATTACGAGGTGAGCCTCGCCTTTGAAAACATCAACGCCAAGCCGGAGAGCGATTCCGTGCCGGGCTATGGTGTGGACCATGTGGCTGTCGCCGAAGGTCTGGGCTGCAAGGGCGTCCGCGTGAAAACCCCGAACGAGTTCAAAGATGCCTTCGTGCGCGCGCAGAAGCTGATGGAAGAACATCAGGTTCCGGTGGTGCTCGAATTCATCCTGGAGCGTGTGACCAATATCGCTATGGGCACCGAGATCGATGCGATCAACGAGTTCGAGGAAGTTCTCGACCTCTAAGCCCCGCTCGCAACCGCCTGTTCCTCAGGCGCGCGCAAAAACTCGAAAGCGTCGTGCCAGCCCTGGCGCGGCGCTTTTTTGTGGTTTGAAATTCTTCTGCTCTGGCAAGCAAACTCTGGCTTCTGCCCACCCGCCTGCCGCCGCTCCGGGCATTGACAAGCATCCCCCGATCGCGTTTTGATGCAGGCACCGAGGGGAGCTCCGGGAAGGAGCTGAGACATCGCTGAGGGGAATTCCCGCCGCGATAAACCCTTTGAACCTGATCCGGTTAACACCGGCGGAGGGACGGGATTTATCAGGCGCCATGCGTCCCCGCTCTCCATTCATTGTTAAGGAGAGCCTGAATGCAAAGCCAAACCCATACCAAGCCAGCGTCCGTCACCAGCGGCCTCATTGCCGGGTCCCATAAAGTTTACACCACGGCGCCCGGGCGCGAAGATATCGCTGTGCCGCGCCGTGAGGTTACATTGCACCCCAGCGCGCAAGAAGCACCGCTGCCGCTTTACGACACTTCAGGCCCCTACACCGCCACGGGCGCGGTGATCGACCTTGATGCCGGGCTGCCCAAGCCCCGTGCAAAATGGCTGGCCGCACGCGGATTTGCCACAGCCGCGGGGCGCCACGTACAGCCGGCCGATAATGGCTTCGCCGCCGGAGATTTGCTTGTGCCACCCTGCCCGGCCCGGCATGAGATTCACGCTGGCAAAGCGGGCCAGCTCGTCACGCAATATGAATATGCGCGCGCCGGCATCATTACCGAAGAGATGATCTACGTGGCGCACCGGGAAAATCTAGGCCGGGCCGCAGCCCCGCAGGATGCGGCAGCGCGCCTGGCCGATGGCGAAAGCTTCGGTGCCGCCATTCCGGATTTCGTAACGCCGGAATTCGTTCGTGCTGAAATTGCCGCCGGGCGTGCCATCATTCCCGCCAACATCAACCATCCGGAGCTGGAGCCGATGATCATCGGCCGCAATTTCCTGGTGAAAATCAATGCCAATATCGGCAACTCTGCCGTCACTTCCTCCGCCGCCGAGGAGGTAGAAAAACTGGTCTGGGCGATACGCTGGGGCGCTGACACGGTGATGGACCTTTCCACCGGGCGTAACATTCACAATATTCGCGGCTGGATTCTGCGCAACGCTCCGGTGCCCATCGGCACTGTGCCCATCTATCAGGCGCTTGAAAAAGTTCATGGCGACGCCTCGAAACTCGATTGGGCGGTTTTTAAAGACACACTCATCGAACAAGCCGAACAAGGCGTGGATTATTTCACCATTCATGCTGGCGTCCGGCTGGCGCATATTCCCCTCACGGCGAAGCGCGTCACCGGCATCGTCTCACGCGGCGGCTCCATCATGGCGCAATGGTGCCTTTCGCACCACCGGGAGAGCTTTCTTTACGAACATTTCGACGAAATTTGCGATATCATGCGCAAATACGACGTCTCCTTCTCGCTGGGCGACGGCTTGCGCCCCGGCTCCAACGCCGATGCGAACGACGCCGCGCAATTCGCCGAGCTGGAGACGTTGGGCGAGCTGACGCAAATCGCCTGGTCAAAGGGTTGCCAGGTGATGATCGAAGGCCCCGGCCACGTGCCCATGCACAAGATCAAAGCCAATATGGACAAACAATTGGCCGTTTGCGGCGAAGCGCCCTTCTACACGCTCGGGCCGCTCACCACCGACATCGCGCCGGGTTATGACCACATCACCTCTGCCATCGGTGCGGCGATGATCGGCTGGTTCGGCACCGCCATGCTTTGCTACGTCACGCCAAAGGAGCATCTTGGCCTGCCCAACCGGGATGATGTGAAAACCGGCGTCATCACCTATAAACTTGCCGCGCACGCGGCGGATTTAGCCAAGGGGCATCCTGCGGCCCGCCTGCGAGATGACGCCATCTCCCGCGCGCGTTTTGAATTCCGCTGGGAAGATCAGTTTAATTTAGGACTTGACCCAGACACGGCGCGTGCGTTCCACGACGAAACTCTGCCCAAGGAAGCGCATAAAACCGCGCATTTCTGTTCCATGTGCGGGCCGAAATTCTGCTCGATGAAAATCAGCCACGACATTCGGGACGAGGCCGCGCGCGCGGCCGGCCTGGAAGAAAAAAGTGCCGCCTTCAATGCCGGCGGGCAGAAAATCCGCGTGCCTGTGCCAGACACGCCCTGACCATAACCGCGCAACGGAACCATGCAGCTTTTGGCGGGGCGGTTCCGTTGCGTTTATAAAACGCTCTACCGCGCCAACACGCGCGCGAAGGCAGCCGTACCAGCGGGGGCGGGCGAAACGGTTGGCGCGGCTCTGCGTGGCACCATTTGCGGCAGCTCACCGCTGCCCAAAATCGTCTCCATGCACCGCACGCATAATTCCACTTTCTCATCTGCCAGCGCATAGAAAATCTGCGTGCCCTGGCGGCGCGTGCTCACCAGTTCCTTGCGCCGCAACTCCGCCAGTTGCTGGCTCAGGGCCGGCTGGCCAATGCCCGTCGCGGCGTCAATGTCGCTCACCATGCGCTCCCCTTCCAGCAGGCAGGACAGGATCATCAGTCTCTGCGGCTGGGCATAGACCTTGATCTGTTCGGCCGCCGCCTCGGCCGCCGCGCGGTCTTTGTAGAGCGTGCTCATGCCTCGCTCGCCTTGCGGCAGAACCAGTCCGCGCCCTCGCTCATCTCAGCCAGGGCGGATGCGGGTGGTGCCATCAGCGCCTCGCCCGGCTGCCAGCCCGCCGGGGCCAGCGCCTTGTCTCCGGCCGTGGCCTGCAAGGCGGCAAGCAGCCGCAGCGTCTCCTCCACGGAGCGCCCAACGTTATAAGGATACCAGGTCATGGCACGGATCACGCCTTGCGGGTCGATGAAATAGCTGGCGCGCATTGTCGCACTGTCCGGCAGCGTTTCGTCCACCATGCCATAGGCCCGGCCCACC
>JAGWZS010000045.1 GCA_018971905.1 Rhodospirillales bacterium
CGAATGTCACGCACCACCGCCTCGGCAGGCGGTTTTGAAGGCGAGGATTTCTGGCTCATCTACGCTCCTTCGTCACTACGATGAGCCAGAAATCCTCCTCTATTCAAGATGCCAGATTTGTCTCAGGGGCGCTGACGGGGGACACGCCTGCAAAACTTGGAAGCCGCCGCGCTGACTTCCGCACTCCATGCGCTATGGCGGCATGATATTCCCGGTGTTCCTGTCCATGATTCTATCTTGGTGCCTGACGACAAGCTGGCCGTGAAGATGGCGGAGAGTGAGCTATGGATGGGCTATAAGGAGCATTGCGGCGGCGCTGAGATACGGACAGTAATCGAACGGTTGGTAGGATAGCAAGTATATTCTTGATGGTCCTAATTGATAGGCCCGATATTGATAGGCCCGATATTCATAGGGGTGATAAACTCTAAACCAACCGCGTTGCCACGTGACCAACAGCGCCTCGCATCGCGGATATTATCTCCATCCCCAATTTGTATTTTGAAGAGCTCAGGTAATTGCGTCATTATTGGCGTTTCTACACGTGCGCCTAGAGTGGAGAGGTCTAACACCAGACAGTTAACAACTGTCAGGTTGAAGGCACCGTAATATAACTTGCCAGCTATTAAAACGCGATGGCGCGGTGCCTTGCGAAGGTCAGTTGGCTTTAGAGATTCAATTGAATGCAATGAGGACATGTTATATGTAGTGCCAGAAACTTATTAAAATATAGTTATGATTTTAGGCCCCGATTCGACAATAAATTTTATCTTAACATTCCAGAGAGTAAATCTATTAATACTGCGCTCTACTCCGCCTAGCCCTTGCCGTCTGGTTTGGAGTATCCGCTTCAGCACATCTGCGCCTCAAGCCAGCTATTTTGTCTCCCCATTCAGGCGATTAGTCTCAGCGTCATCTTGGCGCAGGCGCAAAGCATACCATCGGCGGCCTATTGTTCACCCTCTCCGCCACCCACCCCGCCCACACCATCCGGCACCGGAATTCTGTTTATGGCACCTGACAGCCGCCGCAGGTCTTCATCGCGTATCCCGTATTGCCGTCCTGTGGTCTTCCTGGCGTGGCCGGTGATGGCGTCGCGGATTGATTCATCCACTCCCGCCGAGTTGCGACTAGTAAGTCATTGTTTTTGCTTGACGGTCCACTTTTTGACCATCCGCAGGCCATCCAGCATGAAGCGGAAGCTGGTGCCGGGGCGTCATGATAGTCACTTAGGCAGTGGGGTAATCCTGCGATTCGGGTGCTTGACGTGTTCCCACAAGTGTTCCCACATGGGCCGTATTCGTCAATTTCTTACTCTGCTAACCGATTGATTTACTTGGCGCCTGCAAGCGTGGCTGGGGGACCTGGATTCGAACCAAGGCTGCCCGGGTCAGAGCCGGGAGTTCTACCGCTAAACTATCCCCCAAGCGGTGGGTGTGGCGGGCCTCTAGCATTGTGGCGCGTGGGGGGCAAGCATGGGTTGGCGTTTGCCGGCCACAAAATATCGGTGCGGGTTTGGTCTGGCCGGGATTGCTGCTTGCTCAGCCGGGATAAAGAGCGAATATTAATGCTATGGCCAGTCAATTCTCCCTCGCGCAGCCAACGCGGCCGGTTTTAACTCGGCGGGGGCGGCGCGCCATTTTCGGCAGCATCGATTTAGGCACAAACAATTGCCGGATGCTCATTGGCACGCCAGCGGCGCAGGGCATGTATATTTTGGACAGTTTTTCGCGCGTGGTGCGGCTGGGGGAGGGGTTGTATGAAACCGGCCGACTGTCCGCCTCCGCGATGGACCGGGCGATTGGCTCGCTTTCCGTGTGTGCCGAGCGCGCACGCCGTTGGGCGGGGGATGAAGGTAACGGGCCAATCAAGCTGCGCGCCATCGCAACCGAGGCTTGCCGACAAGCAGAGAATGGGGAGGAATTTATCCGCCGCGCGCGTGATGTAACAGGGCTGCCACTGGAGATCATCAACGCACGAGAGGAAGCAGAACTGGCGGTGGAAAGCTGCGCGCCCTTGCTGCGCAAGGCCGGGCGCCGGGCGTTGTTGTTTGATATCGGCGGCGGCTCGACCGAGATTGCCTGGGTGCGATTGGATGGCGGCCCACGGCCGGAGCTGATCGGGTATCTTTCCCTGCCGGTTGGTGTGGTGACGCTTTCCGAGCGTTGTGTGGGCTCATGCTATCAAAGCGAGGGCTTTTCCCAGTTGGTGGAAGATATTGTCACCATGCTGGGTCCTTTCGAGGGAACGCACCGGATAAGCGAGGAGATCCGGCACGGCGGGGTGGTTATGGTTGGCACCTCCGGCACGGTCACAACGCTGGCTGGGGTGTCCTTGAAACTGGAACGTTACCGCAGGGGGGTGGTGGACGGTGTTTCGCTCACGCGCCGTGCGGTGGATGATGCATTGGCCGAGGTCCGGGCGCTGGGACGCGAAGGCCTCTCTCGCCACCCCTGCGTGGGGCTGGAACGGGTGGAATTCGTGCTCCCCGGCTGTGCCATTTTCGCCGCGATTCATGAATTATGGCAGGCGCCACAGCTGATGGTGGCCGACAGGGGGTTGCGCGAAGGCATGTTGATGAGGCTGATGCGCGACATGCCATCCCAGAAACGCCGATTGAACGCATGACAGAGAATAGCTCCAAATTGCCGCCACGCCGTGAGGCTGTGCGGCTTAAGAACGCGCGTAAACTTTCAACCTCATCGCAGCGTTGGCTGCAGCGGCAGTTGAATGATCCCTATGTGACGGCGGCGAAGGCCCAGGGCTGGCGCTCCCGGGCGGCTTTTAAGCTCATAGAGCTGGACGCAAAGTACAAGCTGATTGGCAAGGGTGCCCGGGTGCTGGATTTGGGGGCCGCGCCTGGCGGCTGGAGCCAGGTGGCGCTGGCGCAGGGCGCTTCCAAGGTCGTAGGGATTGACCTGCTGGAGATTCTGCCCGTGCCGGGGGCGGAGTTTATCCAAGGAGATTTTCTGGAGGAAGGCATGGAAGCCCGGCTGATGGCGATGCTGGGTGGCAAGGCGGAGCTTGTGATGTCCGACATGGCGCCCAACACGTCTGGCCATGTCGCCACCGACCATTTGCGCATCATGGCCTTGGCGGAGACGGCGCTGGCCTTTGCCTGCGACATTCTGGCGCCGGAGGGTGCCTTTGTGGCCAAGCTGTTCCAGGGCGGGGCCGAGAAAGGCATGTTGGATATTCTGAAAGCGCGCTTCCGGCAGGTGCGCCACGCCAAGCCGCCGGCAAGCCGGAAGGAATCGAAGGAAATGTACGTCATCGCAACCGGCTTCCGGCCGGGCTGACAGGCGGGCTGCGCCTGGGGCCGGGCTGCGCATGGCGCATGGCCCGTCTGACTTGCGCTGGCAGGCCATGATGGTTATTGGGAACCGCCAAGGTCTTAATGCATAGGCGGCCATGGCAATGAATCTCTCGGACAAAACAGGTTTTTCTGACCGCATCGCGGAGGCGCTGGCCTTTGACGATGTGCTGCTGGTTCCGGGTTATTCCCAGGTGCTGCCCGCCACGGTGAAGACCACCACCCGCCTGACGCGGCGTATTTTGTTGAACGTGCCGCTGATTTCCGCCGCGATGGACACGGTGACCGAAGCGCAGATGGCCATAGCCATGGCCCAGCAGGGGGGCATTGGCGTTATCCATAAAAATTTCACCATTGCCGAGCAGGCCGCCCAGGTGCGCCGGGTAAAGAAGTTTGAAAGCGGCATGGTGGTGAACCCGCTCACCATTCACCCAGACCAGACCCTGGCCGATGCCCACGCGTTGATGGCGCAGCATAACATCTCTGGTTTTCCGGTAGTGGAGCGGGACGGTAAGCTGGTGGGGATTCTCACGCATCGGGATATGCGGTTTGCCACCGACCTTAATGTGAAGGTTCAGGAACTGATGACCCGTGAAAACCTTGCCGTGGTGGAGGCAGGGGTTTCGCCCGAGGCGGCGCGCGCCTTGCTGCATAAGCGCCGGCTGGAAAAGCTGCTGGTGGTGGATGAAAGTTTCCGCTGCGTGGGGCTGATGACCGTGAAGGACATGGACAAGGCCGAGGCTTACCCGCTGGCCAACAAAGATGAGTTGGGCCGCCTGCGCGTGGCGGCCGCCACGGGCATCGGCAAGGATGGCGCTGACCGCGCCGAGGCACTGATTGAAGCCGGGGTGGACGTGGTGGTGGTGGATACCGCCCATGGCCACTCCGAGGGCGTGCTGAGGGCGGTGGCAAACATTAAACATGCCTCTAACGATGTGCAGGTGATTGCCGGGAATGTTGCAACACCGGACGGCGCCAGGGCGCTGATCGACGCCGGGGCGGACGCGATTAAAGTCGGCATTGGTCCAGGCTCTATCTGCACTACCCGCGTGGTGGCGGGCGTGGGCGTGCCGCAATTCTCCGCCGTGCTGGAAACCGCTGCCGCTTGCCGCGCCGCCGGGGTGCCCGCCATTGCCGACGGCGGTATCCGCGCCTCGGGCGATGTGGTGAAGGCGCTGGCCGCCGGGGCGGATGCGGTGATGGTGGGCTCAATGCTGGCTGGCACGGACGAGGCGCCGGGCGAGGTGTTTCTGTATCAGGGCCGCTCTTACAAATCCTATCGCGGCATGGGCTCGCTGGGCGCCATGGCGCGCGGCTCGGCCGACCGTTATTTCCAGCAGGAGATTAAGGACCAGCTGAAGCTGGTGCCGGAAGGCATTGAAGGCCGCGTGGGTTATAAGGGGCCGATGGCCGCCGTGGTGCACCAGCTGGTGGGCGGCCTGCGTGCGGGCATGGGCTATACAGGCAGCGCCGACATAGCGGCACTGCAAACCACCACGAAATTCCGCCGCATTACTGGGGCTGGCCTGCGCGAGAGCCATGTGCACGATGTGGCCATCACCCGTGAAGCGCCGAACTACCGCCAGGAAGGCTGAGGCGCGGGGTTATCATAGGTGCCGTTGCCCGGGTGGCGCTGTGTTCAGCACACCGGCAGATTGTCCAGCAGCCGCACATGGCCAAGGCGCACCGCGGCAAGCAGCCGCGCGGGCTGAGCCAATGTGCCCAGCGGCTCCAGCGTTTCGGCGTGCACCAGCGCCACATAATCCGGTATCATGCCCGAGGAGGCCAGCTCGTGCCTGGCGTTATGCAGTGTGGCGGCAGGTTCCTTGCCTGCCAGCAGATACTGAACGGCGTGTTTTAGCGCCGCGTGGAGTTTCGGCGCGGTTTTGCGCTCCTGCGGGCTGAGGTAGCGGTTGCGCGATGACATGGCCAAGCCGTCAGCCTCACGCATGGTTGGCACCGGCACGATGCGCACCGGCAGATGCAGATCCACCACCATACGGCGCACCACCTGCACCTGTTGCCAGTCTTTTTCACCGAAGAAAGCGGCATCGGGCCGCATCTGCCCGAACAGCTTGGCCACCACCGTGGCGACGCCGTTAAAATGGCCGGGGCGTTGTGCGCCTTCCCAATGCTGTGTGGGGCCGCCCACGTGCAGTGTGGTGGCATGGCCGTTGGGGTACATTTCCTCCATGCCGGGCAGCCAGAGCAGGGCGCAGCCCGCTTGCTCCAACTTGGCGACATCGCCAGCCTCATCACGCGGGTAACGGGCGAAGTCTTCTTTCGGGCCGAATTGTGTGGGGTTGACGAAGATGCTAGCCACCGGCGTTAAGCCGCTTTGTTTGGCAGCGTCCACTAAGGCTAAATGCCCCGGATGCAGCGCGCCCATGGTGGCGACAAGGCCGGTGGCCCCAAGCGTGGCGCGGGCCTCGGTCAGCTCCTGATATGTTCTGGCGATGATCATTGGACGCGGCTTTTCATCATTTTTCTTCCTCCGTCCAGCCCTGGGCAAGCCGGGAGGCTGGGGTTAAGTACGTTGGCATGAGTAGAGCCTCAAAACCCTGGATAAAAGCTGAACAAACCTCCGGATTTCGCGCGGCGCGACGTTCCTTGTTTTTGGGAGGTGCGGGCATTGTCTGCGGAATAATCCAGGCGGGGGCGGCGGCACGGTTGCTGGCGGCGCTGCTGCATGTGCAACCTGCTGGCTTGGCGGCCTGGGGCAGCGCGCTTGTGTTTGTGCTGGCCGTGCTGGCGCGGGCCTGGCTGCAAATGCGCGCCGAGCGAGGAAATTTCGAGCTGGGGGCGGCGGCACGGAGGCGGTTGCGTGGCCAGGTGATGAGTGTGCTGATGGCCTTGGGGCCTGCCGGGTTGCGGGGCCGCCACTCGGCCGAACTTGCCGCCACGGCGGTGGACAGGGTTGAGGTGATGGATGGCTTCCACGCCCGCTGGGTGCCCGCCACAGGGCTTGCCATTATTGGCCCGGCGCTGATCGGGCTGGTGGCACTGCTGACCGATTGGCGCAGCGGGCTGATTTTGGTGATTGCGGGGCTGTTTGTGCCTTTCGCCATGGCGGTGGCGGGCATAGGTGCTGGTGTTGCCGCCAAGAAGCAGTTTCTGGCGATGACCCGCCTGCAGGTGCGCTTTCTGGACCGGGTCAGGGGCATTTCCACCATCGTGCTGGCAGGGCGCGGAGACGACGAAGCCAGACATCTTGAAGAGGCTGCCAAGGAACTGCGGGAACGGACGATGCGGGTGCTACGGATGGCATTCCTCTCCTCCACGGCGCTTGATTTAGCGGCGGCGACGGCCTTGGTATTGATCGTTATCCGGTTTGCGCCAGTGCTGCGCGGTGCGCACGAGCTTGCCCCAACCGCCTTGTTTCTGGTTTTGCTGGTACCGGAATTTTTTGTGCCCTTGCGCGCCTTTGCCGCCGTTTATGGCGACCGCATGGCGGTGGAAGCCGTGGCGGAGGAATTTCAAGCCCTGCCGAAGGCACCGCCGCCCGTGCCGCCCGTGGATATACGCTCCGTTGCCGCACATGGCGTGACGCTGGCTTTCGAGCATGTGACCTTCGCATGGGATGCAGCGCGCCCGGTATTGGAAAACCTGACCTTCAAGGTGGGGCGCGGCGAAATGCTGCTGCTCACCGGGGCGTCGGGCACCGGCAAATCCACCATCATCGATTTGATCCTGGGGTTTCTGGCGCCGGAGGCCGGGCGTATCACCATCAACGGCGCCGAGGTGGAGAGTCTCGTTCCCGCCGCGCGAACGCGAATGCTTGGCTGGATCGGCCAGAAACCGGTGATCTTCGCGGGCACGATCGAGGATAACATCCGCTTTGCCAACCCGGCGGCGGGTGAGGATGAATTAAAAGACGCCATCCGCAATGCGCATCTGGAGGAGCTGGTCGCCAGCCTGCCGCAGGGGATCAAGACACCTTTGGGAGAAGGCGGATTTGGCATTTCAGGCGGGCAGGCGCAGCGCATCGCCATTGCTCGCGCGTTCCTGAAGGACGCGCCGTTGCTGTTGCTAGATGAACCGACCGCGCATCTCGACCCGGCGGTTGAACGGGATATTCTGGATAGCCTGAAACACCTCGCCGCCGGGCGCACCGTGGTGCTGGCCACCCATTCCACCCAGGCCATGGATTTTGCCAAGACCATAGGCGCCAAGCGCATAGACCTCGACGCGTTACGCTACGCGAGCTGGCGCGGGGTGGTGGCATGAGTCCGGTTGTGCGCATTGCCCTGCTGTGGGCGCGTCATTCTGGTTGGCTTTTGCTGGCGGTTTTGCTTTCGCTGGCGGCGCTGGCGGCGGGCGTGGTGCTGATGGGATATTCTGGCCATGTGCTGGCGATGGTAATCATCGGCGGCGCGCTGGCGGTGCCAGCCTTGCTGGCATGGGTCGGCATTATCCGCGTGGGGCTGCGTTACGGCGAGCGTGTGGTGGGCCATGAGGCGATTTTCCGCGCGTTGGCGAGTTTGCGGGTGTGGATGTTCCGCGGCCTTGCGCGCGGCGCGGCTGGCGGGCTCGGTCTGCGCCGTTCAGGCGATATGCTGGCCCGGCTGGTGAATGATGTGGATACGCTGGACGGGTTATTTCTGCGTATTTTCGTGCCGCTGCTGGGCGCGGTTTTGCTGGTGCCAATGCTGGCGTGGACCCTGAATCGCGAACACGGGTTGGCCTTGCTGGTGCTGCTGCCGTTCTGCTTCGTGGCCTTTTGGGTGCCGTGGCGGGCGGTACGCGCCGCGGAGGAAAACGCGGGCAAAGCGGGGCTGGCCATGGCGGGCTTACGCACCGCCGCGCTGGATGCGCTGCATGGCCTGCGGGAAGTAAAGATTTTCGCCGCCGAGGGCCGGATGCTGGCGGAGGTGCAGGCGCGCGAGGCGCGGCTTTTGGCCGCGCAGCGGGATTTGGCCACGGAAGCCGCCAGGCTGAACGCCATTGCCTTCATCGCCGCGCAGGGCGGTATTTTGCTGGCGATCGTTTTGGGATTCTTCGGCTTGCCGATTGCGGCCGTGGCGGCCGTGCTGGTGCTTACCGCCGCATTCGAGGTGGTGTTGGGCCTGCCGCGTGCCGGTCTGCTCTATGGCCAGGCCAGAAAAGCTGCTGCCCGCGTGGTGCAGGCGGCCGAGGCCGGGCCGCCGGTGCCAGAACCAGCGGTACCCGCGCCGATGCCCAGCCGTAACGCGATCGCCTTCGAGCATGTAAGCTTCCGCTACACGCCGGACCGGCCCTGGGTGTTTGAAAACCTCTCGCTGCAACTGCCGGAAGGCTCGCGTACCGCCATTCTGGGGCCATCAGGCGCCGGCAAATCCACCATCGCGGCATTGCTGTTGAAACTGGTGCAGCCGGTGAGCGGGCAGATTCGTTTTGGCGGCACGGATATTTTGCAACTACCAGCCGAGGCGCTGCGCCATCGGATCGCCTATCTGGGGCAGACAACACATTTATTTGCTGACACCATCCGCAACAATCTGCTGCTGGGTGATCCGGCGGCGGACGATGCCAGGCTGTGGGCGGCGCTGGAAGCGGTGCAGATGGCGGACGTGGTGGGTGCACTGCCGGAAGGACTGGATAGCTGGCTGGGCGAAGGCGGGGCCACGGTTTCTGGCGGGCAAGGGCGGCGTTTGGCTCTGGCGCGCACATTGCTGATGAATGCGCCGATCATTCTGCTGGACGAACCCTGCACCGGACTGGATGCCGCAACCGAGCAGGAATTTTTCCGTGTGTTTAATACCGCCACGGAAGGCCGCACCGTGCTGCTGATTCTGCACCGGCTGACGGGCGTGGAGCAACTGGACCGGATTTGGCGGTTTACGGGCAATACGCTGGTGGCGGCGGCGGGCTAAGCATAGCCCTGCGCCCGTGCCAGGGCGATAAAGCCGAGATCCAGCGTGAAAACCAGTGGCAGCGCCGCACACATGGCGACGCCGTGCAGGGTGGGAAAGCTCAGCTTCAAGGCGAGTACCGAGAACGTAAGCAGCAGCATGACGGCGGAAAATCCGAGTGCTCGGTTGCCTTTTGGGTCAACAGGGACGCGGGCGCCATAAAGCGCGGTTTGCCCATTTACAGCATGGTTGGTGAGAATGAGAGCGAACATGCCCTCCACGAGCATGAGCACGGGCAGGATTTTTTGTGGCCAGGCCAGGGCTGGTGCGTAGCCATGCAGAAAGATCAAAAAATCGTAGGAGAAATGGAACATTATGGGCACGACGAGCGCCAGCAGCACCAGCCGGTCATCCGAACCTTTTGGACTCTGCCAGGAGAGCGCCATGAAAGACCCCATGGTAAAACCGAAGATGGCGTGCATGGGCACCGCCGAGAGCGCCCGAACGACCCACACCATGAAGCCGCCGCCCAGCACGTAGAGCTTGTTCTCAAACACCGCGAAGCCAAGTGAGCAGCCTACCGCAACCAAAATGGCGATGCCGGGGCCAATCTCGTCCAGCTCACGCTTGCCAAAGCGTTTAACGGCGGCAAATTTCACCAACTCTTCTGGCACGGCAGCCAGCAGCAGGGCACGCACACAGGCATGAGCCATTGGGGAAAGTCCGGTTTCCGGCACCAGCGATTCTAAAAACTCAATCAGCAGTGCCAACAAGGCAAAGCGTGCGCCGAGCTTGAACAGCCGCTTCCGCGTGGTCTTCGGCAGCCGCACATTTACCTTGATGGCCGCGATTTCCCACAACAGCAGGGCCGGCAGAATAGCGATGAAAAAGCTGAACACGCGCGGGTCCTTCGTTGCGGGGCCGGTTAGTATAAGCGCCGCTCCGGCAGAGTCCTTCAACCGGGGTGCTGTTCATTTTTTCTTGAAGCCGGCCGAAAGATTCCTATAATAGTCACTGTCCGGCCGCCTCAGTGAGGGGTTGGGCGCTCATCCGGTTCGCCAGACAGGGAGCCGAACGGGCATTTGTGAGTGTTTGACATACCTTGCTTTTGAAGGGGGTTTAAGATGACCTATGATTTCGCACCGCTTTTCCGTACCGCTGTGGGTTTCGACCGGCTTGCCCGGCTTGTGGATACGCTGCCGCAAGAAGTGACGAGTTACCCGCCCTATAATATCGAAAAGACGGGTGAGGATACCTACCGCGTCAGCCTTGCTGTCGCAGGGTTTGCACCGGAGGATATCGAGCTGACGGTGAAGGACAAC
>JAGWZS010000295.1 GCA_018971905.1 Rhodospirillales bacterium
GGGCGGGTGACAGGCGCCAGAATCGCCGCGATGCCACGCGGTGCGAAATTGCGCGGCGCGGGCTCATCCGGCACAATCGGCACCCGTGGCGCCCGTTTCTTCTTCCCTTCCTCCGGCACGGAAACTCCTCAACTGGTATGCCCGGCATCGCCGCCATCTGCTCTGGCGCGCCGAGCCCGGCGAGACAGCCAGCCCGTATGGCGTGTGGCTCTCCGAGATCATGCTGCAACAGACGGTGGTGGCCACCGTGAAGCCCTATTACGCCAAATTTCTGGCGGCGTACCCCAATGTGCAAGCCCTGGCGGCGGCCAGTGTGGAGGATGTGTGCGCCCTCTGGGCGGGGCTTGGGTACTACGCACGGGCCAGAAACCTGCATAAATGCGCGGTTGCGGTGGCCGCACTGGGCGGTTTTCCAAAAAGTATCGAAGCGTTACGGGCTCTGCCGGGCATTGGCCCTTATACCGCCAACGCGGTGGGGGCGATCGCCTTTGGCCTGCCAGTGCTGCCGGTGGATGGCAATGTGGAGCGCGTGGCCGCCCGCTTGTTCGCCATTACCGCGCCGCTGCCGGGGGCGAAGAAAGAGATCGCCGCCGCCGCCGAAACATTGATACGAGACAAAGCCGCGCAGGCAGCGCCTGGGGATTTCGCCCAGGCATTGTTTGACCTTGGCGCCACCATCTGCGCGCCGAAATCGCCGAACTGCCCCATCTGCCCCTGGCGCGCGCATTGCCGGGCGAAAGCGGCAGGGCTGGCGGAGGCGTTGCCCGTGAAGGCAAAAAAGCCCGCGCGCCCGCGCCGGGAGGGGAAGGCTTACGTGCTGCTGGATGCGGCGGGGGATGTGCTGCTGCTGCGCCGCCCGCCGCGCGGGCTGCTGGGCGGCATGCTGGTGCTACCGGAAGCACCGCCGGTGCAAACCCGCTGGCGCGAGGCGGCGGCGGTTGAGCATGTTTTCACGCATTTCACACTTGTCCTTTCCGTATATGCGGCGCGGGTGGGCGCCTTGCCCGAAGGGGCATTACGCGCCCCGGCGGCGGCGGCACCTTTACCCTCCGTTATGCGCAAGGCGCTTGACGCGGGCCGCAGGGCGCTCAACCATGGGGGCAATGAGCGACGATCCGCATGATGGCCTGCTGGTCATTGATACACATGTTGATATTCCCTGGCCCGAAGGCCCCAGCCCGTTTGAGGATGGGCCGCGCTGTGTGGACCTGCCCAAGCTGAAGCGCGGGCGGGTGAGTGCCGTATGTTTCGCGGCCTATATTCCGCAAGGCCGCAGGGATGAGGCGGGGCATGAGGCGGCAACAGCCCGCGCCCGGGCCATGCTTGCCGCCATTGCCGCCATGGCCCAGGGCAATGCGGGCGGGATGATGGCGCTGAGCGCGGCGGGGGTAGAGGCCGCTTTCGCGGCCGGCAGGCCCGGAATTATTCCGGCGATCGAGAATGGCTATGCCATCGGCAAAAATATGGCGCTGCTGGATGTGTTCGCGGCAACGGGCATCCGCTACATGACACTGACCCATAACGGCCATAATGAAATTGCCGATGCCGCCATCGCGCTGCCCATGCTGGGGGACGAGGTGGAGGAATATGGCGGGCTGTCTGACTTTGGGCAGGATGTAGTGGCGCGGATGAACGAGCTGGGCGTGCTGGTGGATGTCTCCCATGCCTCCAAAAAAACCATGATGCAGGCGGCTCGGCGCTCCCGCACGCCGGTGGTGGCGACGCATAGCTGCGTGAAGGCGTTGTGCGACCATAAACGAAATCTGGACGATGAGCAGCTGGAGATGCTGGCCGGCACCGGCGGGCTGGCGCAGATCACCATCGTTTCCAATTTTCTGCGGCCGCAGGCCCGGGCGATGGATCTGACGGTGGAGGATATCGTCGACCATGTGGATTACGCTGTGAAGCGCATGGGGATAGACCATGTGGGCATCGGCACGGATTTTGACGGCGGCGGCGGCGTGCGCGGTTACATGAACGCGGCGCAAACCCC
>JAGWZS010000046.1 GCA_018971905.1 Rhodospirillales bacterium
GTCTTCGATGAGTTTTCCGGTGTCCCGCCAGCCGATCTCAGACACAGATGTTACCGTGACCGCGCGGCAGGCGCCGAAGGTGATGGGCTGACCTGGCTGGCAGGGGGTTGGCTGACGTTCTTCAATCAAGGCTATCATTGGGAAAATCCTTGGTGCTTCATGTACAGATTGCCCATCATCAGGCAATCTGAGATGGTCGGCTGCCTGTTTGATTTTAGGTAGCTCGAAGCGCAGCGCTATGATTTATATCAACCGATGCAGACGGTTCCGGGCCCATCCCTCCCACACCGTCATCCTTGCATCAGCCCTTGCATGCGCTCCGCCAAAGCCCGGGCCATCCGCCGCCGCCAGGGCGCGGCGTGCTTGTTGGCCAGCACCTTATCTTCATGCACAAAGCTGGTGATGATGGCGTTATAGCCAAGCCAGCGCAGCGGCTCGGGCTCCCATTTGCGCAGGGCCTGCTGCATGGTCTTGTCTTTCATCACCCAGGGCTGGCGCGTCTCCAGGCTGTCGCGCCCCAAAATCAAATCCGCCAGCGTGCGCCCGCCAAGATTGGAAGCCCCCACACCCTCGCCGCCATACCCGCCGGAAATTGCGATGCGGTTCTTGCTGTCCAGCAGCATATGCGGCTGAAACCGGCGGGACATGCCAAGATTCCCACCCCAGCGATGCGTGATCTCCACCCCCTTCAATTGCGGAAAAATCTCGCCCAGCAGATAGCGCCGCAAGCCTTCCTCCGCCGCGGTGAGGGTAAAATCCGTGCGCAATTTGCCGCCGAAGCGGTAGCCTCCCCGCGCCCCGAAGGCGAGTCGGTTATCCGCCGTGCGCTGGCCATAGGTTACCTGGCGGCTGAACTCGCTGAAAGATTGCCCCCGCGCCAGCCCGATCCCGGCCCACACATCCTCCGGCAGCGGCTCGGTGGCAATCAGCATACTTTGCACCGGCAACTGGTAGTCCCCCAGGGGCGGCAATTCCCCGGCATAGCCCTCCACGGCGGGCACCACCCAATCGGCTTGCACAACGCCCTGGGCGGTGCGCACCTCACCCGGCGCCCAGCCGGTCACCCGGCTCTGCTCGTAAATCTTCACCCCCAGCCGCGCTACCGCATCGGCCAAGCCGCGCACCAGTTTCGCGGGCTGAATGGTGGCGCAATGCGGGGTATAAACCGCCCCCAGCGCGCGGGGAATCCGCAATTCCTGCGTCAGCTCGGCGGGGTTCAGCCAGCGCGCATCCGCTTCCGTTTGGCCTTCCGCATGCAATGCCTTCAGCCAGTTGCGCAGCCGGGTTTCCTGCTCGGGGTAGCGCGCCGCGCAATACAGCGTGCCACCCTTGCGGAAGTCGCAGTCCATGCCCTCCGCCTGGGTTACGCGCCCCACCTCATCTGGAATACCATGCAGCAGGCCCCAGCTTTCACGCCTGCGGGGTTCAGGCAGATGGCCGACCATCCGGTCCTCCCCCAGCACCGCGCCCATCACCCAGCCGCCATTGCGGCCCGAGGCGCCATAGCCGGCGGTTTCGGCTTCCAGCACCGCGATATTCAGGCCCGGCGCGCGGGTTTTAAGGTAATAGGCCGTCCACAGCCCGGTATAGCCCGCGCCGATAATGGCAATATCCACCGTTATGTCACCGGCTAGCGCCGGGCGCGGCGTCATATCTCCAGCGCCGTCCATCCACAGGCTGATGCCGCGCCAGCGGTTCATTCCGCCGCCACGCGCGTCAAATCCCGCGCAATGCCGTCAATATCCGGCTTTACCGTATCCAGCCCGGCGATGATGAATTCCGGCTGGCCCCTGGCGTTGAACACATAAACCGCCGCCGAGTGGGTTACGCTGTAAACCGGCGTTTTCACCACCGAGAACACCACCCGGTAGCGCCGCGCCAGGGCGTAAAGCTCATCCGGCGTGCCGCGCAGCCCCACCACATTGTTGCCGAACAGGGCGGTGTACAGGGTTAACACCTGGGGTGTGTCCCGGTCCGGGTCCACGGTCACGAACAGCACTTTCACCTTCGCGGCCGCTTGGCCCATGGCCTTCTGCACGCGCTGCATATTGTACAGCGTGGTGGGGCACACATCCGGGCAGTTGGTGTAGCCGAAATACAGCAGCACCACCGAGCCCTTGAAATCCGCCGCCGTGACCTGCTTGCCGGTCTGCACGTCAGTCATGGTGAAGGCCAGCGGCGGCACCAGCCCGCGGATGTTCACATCCTGTTTCGACAGATCATGCTGGCACGCGGCCAAGGCCAAGGGGGTGGCGAGGAGAAGGCGGCGCTTCATGGCCAGAGCCTTGCGCAAGCAGGGCGGGTTGGCAAGGTGCTACTCCTCGGCCTCCTCTGCCAGGCCCAGCAGGTTTTGCGCGGCATCTGCCTCCACCACCTCCACGGTTTTAAGCACGCGGCCCATGGCGCGGGTGCGGGTGCGCACCCGTTCAATATTATTTGTCATGGTGCTGGCATTCTGCGCCAGCTTGGCCAGGGCATCGTCCATCTTCACCATCTCGGTCTTGGTGGCGCCCAGAATCTGGCGAATCTCCCCAGCGCGCTTTTCCAAATCCAGCGTCACATGGCCGAGATGAATGGTTTGCAGCAAAGCCGGCAGCAAGGATGGCCCGAGCACGATCACCCGCTCCTTCGTCCGCACATCGTCGATGAGCCCGGGTATCCGCGCCACCTCGGCAAACAGCCCGTCGCTCGGCAAATACAGCACCGCAAAATCCACGGTCTCCGGCGGGCAGATATATTTTTCGCGGATTTTCCGAGCCTCGCCGCGGATTCTGATGGCGATACCTTCACGGGCGGCACGCTCGGCCTCGGCATCCGCCGCCTCGGCCGCCAGCAGCAGCCGGTCGTAATCCTCGGTCGGAAATTTTGCGTCGATCGGCAGCCACAACACCTCGCGCGCGGGCATCCGCAGCGCGAAATCCACCCGCTCGCGCGATGTGTCCTTCAGCGCGAAGTTCGGCTGGTAGGCGCCTGGAGGCAAAGTCTGCTCCAGCAAGGCGGCCAGCTGCGCCTCGCCCCAGCCGCCCCGGGTTTTCACGTTGGAGAACAGGCGCTTGAGGTCGCCCACCTGCTTGGCGGCGGCCTGCACCTCGCCCATGGCCAGCTGCACCTGGGCGAATTGCTCCAGCACCCGGGCGAAGGAGGCGTTCATCTGCTGCTCCACTGCCTCGTGCAGCTTCTCGTTCACGCTGGTCTGGATCGCGGTCAGGCGGGTTTCCAATGTCTGTGTGGTTTTCTGCGAATCCTCGGCGGCCTGGCGGCGCAGATTGTCGATGGTGCTGGCCACGTTCTGGGTGGCGGCGGCAATCTGCTCGAAGGATTTGGAGAGCGCGTTGGTTGTGCCGGTCTGGATGGCGCCGGTCAGCCGCCCTTCCATGGCGGCAAGGGATTGGCGCAGAAACTCAGCCTCCGCCCGGTTGCCGGCGAAGAGCTTATCCAGCTCCAGCTTCAGTCTCAGCGGAACGGCTTGCGCCGTGCGCCAGGCGAGCAGGCCGAAACCAGCCGCGCCAAAGGCGGCAATAAAAGCAAGGGCGGAGAGCATAAGGGGCAGGGTCATGCCATGCAGGGTAGCGCCGCGCGCCGAGTCGCGGGCAAAGCGCATTTAGGCTATAACGCTAGTAAACCCAGGAGACCGTCATGAACAGTGCCGTCACCCTCATCGCCGCCGTCATCATTCTGCTTGGCGCCGCCATTGGCTATGGTCTCAACGCGCCGGTTCTTGGCGGCGTTATCGCCCTGGTTGGGGTGATCCTGGCGCTCACCTTGCGCACGGCGGCGGAGTGGGAGCGCGCTGTTGTGCTGCGGCTGGGGCGCTTCGCGGGCGTGCGCGGGCCGGGGTTGTATTTTCTTATCCCCGCCATTGAAACGGTTTACGCGGTGGTGGACACGCGCCGGCAGAGCACGCGCATCTCCGCTGAGGACACGCTGACCGCCGATGCGGTTTCCGTCACCATGGATTCCATCCTGTTTTGGCGTGTGGCGGATGTGAAACGCGCCGCAACCGAACTGACCGATTACCAGAACATGATCGCCCAGGTGGCGCAGACTTCATTGCGCGAGGTGATCTCCGCCACCACGTTGACGGACATTCTCTCCAACCGTGAGGCGATGGACGATAAGCTGCAGGATCTCATCCGCCGTAAATCCGATGGCTGGGGCATTGGCGACATTGCCGTGGAAATAAGGGATGTTAAAATTCCACCGGAATTGAACGACGCCATGAGCCGCAACGCCCAGGCGGAAAAAGAAAAGCAGGCGCGCGTAACCCTGGCGAGCGCTGAGATCGCCATCGCCCAGCAGATCGTCGAAGCCTCGCAAATATATCAGGAAAATCCAGTAGCATTGCAAATCAGGCAGATGGGCCTGATCTATGATATGAACAAGGACCGCGGCGCCACCATTCTGGTGCCAACCACGATGACCGAGGCGCTGGGCACGGTGGTGGCGCTGAGCACCGCGCAGCAGCAGCCCCCGCCCCGCCCCGCGCCGCCCCGGCCTGCCACACCGCCGCCGGGCGGCAGCGTGCCGCAGGTTTAAGCATTGCGCTCAGCCATTCTGCACATCGGGTCAGAGAAGACCGGCACCACGGCCATCCAGGCGGTTCTGGCCCGCAAGCGCGAAGAACTTGCCCGCCTTGGCTTCTGCTATCCGTCCTCGCCGGGCGTGGATGTTCATTCGGCGCTGGCAATTTATGCCGCGCCGGAATACGCGGATGATTTGCTGGAGACCTTCCCGGGCGGCGCGTTCAACGAGCAGGAGTTTCTCATCTCTCTGGCCAGAGAGATGGCGGCACTTCCGCGCCACGTGCGAACAGTTATCTTCTCAAGCGAACATTGCCAAAGCCGACTCATTACAATTGAGCATGTCGCAAAACTTCATGCGCTGCTGTCGCCCTATTTCGATACGATTACCGTCGTTGTGTATTTGCGCCGCCAGGATGAAATGGCATCCAGCCTGTATTCAACCCGGCTGCGCGGCGGCGAGCCGGTTGCGGATATTTTGTCCAGCTTCGACCTGAACGAATTGTTCTGGTCTAGTTATTTTGATTACGAGCAATTGCTCGACCGCTACGCGCATGTGTTTGGAAAGCCATTCGTAAAACCCCGCATCTACGAACCATGTGCCCTTTTGCAGGGCAATGTTGTTCATGATTTTTTGAGCATTTGCGGATTACCCTCATGGCTTGCTGAGGGCACAGCAATGCTAAGCCGCGCCATTCCGGCAGACGGGAAAAAATTCCTGCTGGCGCTGAATGCCTGGCACGCAGCCTCAGGCTACAGTCCGAATCACGATCAGGCGAAACCAATGCGCGATGCCTGTGCACTCATCGCGGAAGAGCGGCTACAAGGCCACCCCATGCGGCCCGCGCGCGATGAAGCCCGGCAGTTCCACGAAAAATTCCAGGCATCAAACGAACGTGTCCGGGCGGCATGGTTTCCAGAACGTTCCAGTCTTTTTACCGAAGATTTTAGTCTGTATCCGGAACGCGCCGAGGATACCACAAACACGCACGAGGCAGCCCTGCGCGCGGCCTTCGTCATCATCGAGGAGCTTATCCGCCAGAATGGTGAGCTTGTCCACCAGAATGGTGAGCTTGTTCGCCAGAACGGTGAGATCGCCGCCAGTGAAGGCGCACAGCGGCGTGCGTTCGAAGGCTCCTTGTCCTGGCGTCTCACGGCTCCGTTAAGAACCGTGCGTATGGCTATGCGGCGCCTGCGGGCGGGTTAGGTAATCGTCTTTGTTCCACGCGCGATGGCGGCAACACCGGTGCGCGAAACCTCCGCCAGGCCGAGCGGGCGCATCAATTCCAAAAACGCGTCCAGCTTGTCCGTGGCGCCGGTAAGCTCAAAGGTGAAGCTCTCCGTTGTCGCGTCAATCACCCGGGCGCGGAAGGCATCGGCCAGGCGCAGCGCCTCGGCGCGTTTTTCGCCTGTGCCCAGCACTTTTATCAATGCCAGTTCGCGGGCCAGATGCGGGCCGTCGGAAAGGTCCAGCACTTTATAAACCGGAACAAGCCGGTCCAGCTGCGCCTTAATCTGCTCAATCACCATGGCCGTGCCGCTGGTTACCAGGGTGATGCGGCTTTTCGAGCCATCCTGTTCCACCGGCGCCACGGTCAGGTTGTCGATGTTGTAGCCCCGGCCTGAAAAAAGC
Organism: Rhodospirillales bacterium; assembly: GCA_018971905.1. Taxonomy (GTDB): domain Bacteria; phylum Pseudomonadota; class Alphaproteobacteria; order Acetobacterales; family Acetobacteraceae; genus Acidocella. Next base: position 6,154 of record JAGWZS010000046.1, read on the forward strand.
CCGATCACGCGCGCCAGCACGCCGGATTCATTCTCTACCAAAACCGAAATGGTCGCGGAACGTAAAGCGGTGTCAGACATCAGACCAGCGCCATCCCTTCATTGGTCACAGCCGGGCCAGATGCGCCTTTATGCTCTGGCCCCAGCAGCATTTCATTATGCGCCGCTCCTGATGGGATCATCGGAAACACGTTTTCCTTCTGATCCACCCAGATATCGGCGATCACCGGCTTGTCCACCGCCAGCATCTCGGCGATCACCCGGTCCAGATCCTCAACTTTTTCCGCGCGCAGGCCAACGGCGTGGAAACTTTCCGCCAGCTTCACGAAATCCGGCAGGGCTTCCGAGTAGCTGTTGGAATAGCGGCTGCCGTGCAGCAGCTCCTGCCACTGGCGCACCATGCCCATATACTGGTTGTTCAGAATAAAAACCTTCACCGGCAGGCGGTATTGCGCCAGCGTGCCCATTTCCTGAATGTTCATCAGAATGCTGGCCTCACCGGCAATGTCTATCACCAGCGCATCCGGGTGGGCCACCTGCGCGCCCATGGCGGCGGGCAGGCCGTACCCCATGGTGCCCAGCCCGCCGGAGGTCATCCAGCGGTTCGGCTTTTCGAACTTGAAGTACTGCGCTGCCCACATCTGGTGCTGGCCAACCTCGGTGGTGATGAAGGTCTCGCGCCCGCGCGTGGCTTTATAAAGCTGTTCGATGGCGTACTGCGGCTTGATGATGCTGCCAGGGTCGCGCGGCTGAGTGTAACGCAGCGAATCCTTCGCCCGCCATACATCAATCTGCCCCCACCATTGCGCCAGCGCGGCGCGGTTGGGCTGGGTGCTGTCCTTTTTCCAGGCCGCGATCAGCGCCTTCAGCACAGCCAGCGCATCGCCGATAATCGCCACATCCACCATCACGGATTTATTGATGCTGGCGGGGTCGATATCGGCGTGAATTTTCTTGGAATTGGGGGAGAACGCGTTCAGCCGGCCAGTCACACGGTCATCAAACCGCGCGCCGATGTTCAGCATCACGTCGCAGCCATGCATGGCGAGGTTTGCCTCGTAAGTGCCGTGCATACCCAACATGCCCACAAACAGCGGGTCAGATGCCGGGAAGGCGCCCAACCCCATCAGTGTGTTGGTGATGGGAAAGCCGGTAAGCCGGGTGAATTCGGTAAGCAGGCGCGTGGCTTCCGGCCCGGCGTTGATCACGCCGCCACCCGCGTAAATCACCGGGCGCTCAGCGCGCTTCAGCATCGCCACCGCTTCCTCAATCCGGCGCGGGTCAGGCTCGGTGCGGGGATTGTAGGAGCGGTGCGGCGCGTTGCCCGGCTCGCGGTACGGTGCCGGGGCAATCAGAATATCCTTTGGTAGATCCACCAGCACCGGGCCCGGGCGGCCGGTGCGCGCCACCAGAAACGCCTCGTGCATCACCCGCACCAGATCGTCGGATTTCTTCACCAGATAATTATGCTTGGTGGCCGGGCGGGTAATGCCGGTGGTGTCCGCCTCCTGGAAGGCGTCGTTGCCGATGAGGTGCGTGGGCACCTGGCCGGAAAGGCAGACCAGCGGGATGGAATCCATCAGCGCGTCCACCAGCCCGGTGACGGCGTTGGTGGCGCCGGGGCCGGACGTGACGAGCACCACCCCCACCTTGCCGGTGGAGCGCGCATAGCCTTCCGCCGCGTGCACCGCCGCCTGCTCATGCCGCACAAGTATGTGCTTAATCTCGGTCTGCTGAAACAGCGCGTCGTAAAGTGGCAGCACCGCGCCGCCGGGATAGCCGAAAATGACATCCACGTCCTGCGCCTTGAGCGCCCGGAGCACCGCCTCCGCCCCGGAATTCATCAGCTCAGGTGCTGCTATCATGCCGTCCATATCGTCCTGCCATTCGCGTCCAGAATTTCCATGCTCCGGTACAGTGCCAGGGCGGGAAGGTCAACTGCTTTGTTTTACAAAATTTCTTAAATCAGCAAAAATACTTTCCGAAAATTTCGTATCACGGTCAATTCTTGAATGAATTATTTGCATGTCTGTTTTGCTCACCAATTCCTGATGCCTGAACCAGGTCATTTGCCGCTTGGTGTACTGGAAGGTGGCCAGGCATGCGCGGGCCTTGGCTTCGGCCAGCAAAATCTCCCCGCGCAGATAAGCCGCCAGCTCCGGCACGCCATGGGCGCGCAGCAAGGGCAGGTCAGGCGGCAAATTCAGCGCCAGCAGGGCGCGCGCCTCCCCCAGCGCGTCGTTCCCCAGCATCGCGGTAAAGCGGGTCTCTGTCGCCTCGCGCAGGGCATCGCGCGGCGGGTCCAGCAGAATCATTTTCAGCCGCCAGCCCTCCAGGGTCTCGGTCGGCTGCGCCTGCCAATGGGCGATGCCTTTGCCCGTGCCAAGCCACACCTCATAAGCGCGGGCTATGCGCTGGCTGTCTCTGGGTTTCAGCTTCGCGGCGGTTTCCGGGTCAAGCTTTGCGTGCAGTGCCTCGGGCCCAAGCGCCGCCAGCAACTGCCTCGCCTCGGCGCGGGCGTCCTCGCCAGGGTCGGGAATATCGGCAATGCCTTTCACCAGGGCGGAGAAATACATCCCCGTGCCGCCGCACAGAATGGGAAAGCGCGCCGCCTGCATCTCCGCCTTCGCGGCCTGGCGCCACCAGGCGGCATTGGCCGGTTCATCCGCCGCCTTCACCCCATACAGCTTGTGCGGCGCCTCTGCCTCGTCTTCTGGGCTGGGCCGGGCGGTAAGCACGCGCAGTTCCCGGTAGCACTGCATGGCGTCCGCGTTGATGATGGTGCCGCCGAATTCTTTGGCAATCGCCAGGGCCAGGGCGGATTTGCCGCTGGCTGTCGGCCCGGCGATGATCAGCCCGCCGCGTTGCCCTAAACCTGTCTCTGCCCTATCGGTCGCGCCCATGACAGCGCCTAATTCCCACATCGTTACCCTCGTGGCCAGCCGCAACGCCGGGCCTCTCACCGCGCCGGATGTTGCCCGCGCCATGGCCTATGCCCAGGGCCGCAACCTTGTCTGGCTGGAGACGGGCAGGGCGGCGGAATTCCAGTCCCCCGCCGTGCCGGACCGCTCCGCCCTGGAAGCCATCATGACCCATAAGGCGGTGGATATTTTCCTCACCCGCCCGCGCGGCCGCCGCAAGGCGGTGCTGGTGGCGGATATGGACAGCACGATCGTCACTGCTGAAACGCTGGACGAGTTGGCGGGCTTCGCGGGGATGAAGGAGCAGGTTGCCGCCATCACCGCCCGCGCCATGAACGGCGAGCTGGAATTTCACCAGGCCATCCGCGAGCGTGTGGGGCTGCTCAAGGGCCTGCCCATAAGCGCGCTGGAGCAGGCATGGAAAGAAATCCGCTACACGCCCGGTGCCCGCACGCTGGTGGCCACCATGAATGCGTTCGGCGCCACCACGGCACTGGTGTCCGGCGGGTTCAGCGTCTTCACCGCCCGCGTGGCGGCGGAGCTGGGCTTTGCCATCCACCGCGCCAACATTCTGTTGGATAACGGTGCCACCCTTACCGGCGAGGTGGGTGAGCCTATTCTGGACAAATCCGCCAAGCTGGCGGCACTGGAGGAACTTGCCGCCGCCCGCGGCGTGAAGCTTACCGCAACTTTAAGCGTGGGGGACGGCGCCAACGACCTGCCAATGCTCAAAGCCGCCGGGCTTGGCGTTGCCTATCACGCCAAACCTGTTGTGGCGGCGGAAGTTGTGAATAAGGTGGTGCATACGGACCTCACCTCCCTGCTGTTCGCGCAGGGTTATCCTGCGTCCTCGTTCAAGGGAGTGGAAACATGAAGACACGTGCCGCCGTTGCCCGCGCTCCGGGCAAGGTTTTGTCTCTGGAAACCGTGGACATCGCGGGGCCGAAATTCGGTGAGGTGCTGGTGGAGGTAAAAGCCACCGGCATCTGCCATACCGATGAATACACCCTCTCCGGCGCCGACCCGGAAGGCATTTTCCCCGCTATTCTAGGGCATGAAGGTGCGGGCGTGGTGGTGGATGTCGGCCCCGGCGTCACGTCCTTGAAAAAGGGCGACCATGTGATTCCGCTCTACACGCCCGAATGCCGGCAATGCAAAACCTGCCTCTCGCAGAAGAGCAATCTCTGCACCTCCATCCGCGCCACGCAAGGCAAGGGCGTGATGCCGGACGGCACCTCGCGTTTCTCCTGCGACGGTGCGCCGGTGATGCATTACATGGGGTGCTCCACCTTCGCGAACTTCACCGTGCTGCCGGAGATCGCGCTGGC
>JAGWZS010000296.1 GCA_018971905.1 Rhodospirillales bacterium
TGCAGTGCTGAACAGCTCCGGCAGCCTCAGCCAATCCGGCGGCAAGTTAACTGCGGTCACGCTCGCCGGCAGCATTGCCAATAACGCCAGCTTGAACGGTACCCAGAACAGCATCGGCACGCTGGCGGGTTTCACCGCTGGCGGCACACTGAGCCTTACCGACCAGACCGCGCTGACCCAAACCGGCAGCCTTGCCGCCGCCAGCATCACCCTCACCGGCACCAGCCTGGCGCTGGAGGGCACGGAGAGCGCCACCACAATGGCCCTGGATGCGACCAGCGGCATCAGCCAAGCCGGCACAGGTGTACTCTCCGTCGCCACACTGAGCAGCAACACAACACCCAGCGGTGCCATTCTGCTCGGAGGCACGGCCAATGCCATCGGCACATTAGGAGCACTCGCCGGCGGGCAGAATATCTTCATCGCGGATAGCCAGACCGCCGCCATTACTGGACTGGTCTCCGCTGGCACTGCCCTTACACTGCAAGGCGTTGGCTTTACCGAAAGCGGTGCCGGGGCCATCGCCGCGCAAACCCTCACCGCCGGGGCAGGCAGCCTTTCCGGCGGGCTGGCATTGGGTGGGAACAACGCCATTGGCACGCTCGGCGCCCTAAGCGCGGGCGGGAATGTGACGTTGAATGATGCGCAGGCGCTCACCATCGCCGGGCTGGTCTCCACCCCCGGCACCCTTAACCTCTCCGCCAGCGGAGCGGTGAACGAGGCGGCGGGTGGCGCGCTGGATGTGACGCAGCTGAGCGGCACGGCGGGGGGCAATGTTGCCCTGGCCGGGGCCAACAGCATTGGCACTCTGGGAGCGCTGGGCGCGGCCGGGAACATCGTGCTCGACGATACGGGCACGATGACGCTGGGCGGGGCGGTGAGTGCCGGCACCAGCCTGGCGCTGGCCGCCAACGGGCTGCTGGCGGGCGGTGGCAGCCTGAGTGCAGGCACCATCGCGCTGGCACCCTACAACAATGGCGCCATCGACCTGGGCGGCAGTGCCGTCTCTGGCTTGCAGCTTTCGCAATCGCTGGTAAGCGAACTGGACCCGGCGGCGGTGGTGATTCTGGGCAGTGCCGCCGGGCATACCGCCAATTCCATCTTCAGCGAAGGCACGGTGAGCTTCGCCAATGCGCTGGCCACGCTGGAGGGCACCGGCGGCATCAGCCAGACCGGCACGCTCAGCGGCCACGCCATCACCCTCACCGGCACCAGCCTGGCGCTGGACGGTGTGGTGAACGCCACATCGCTGGCCCTGGCCGCCAGCGGCGCCATCTCCCAGGCCAGCACCGGCGCGCTGGACGTGACACAGCTGGGCGGCACGGCGGGCGGCAATGTTGCCCTGGCGGGGGCCAACAGCATCGGCACACTGGGCGCGCTGAGCGCCACCGGCACAATCAATCTGCAGGACAGCACCGCGCTTGATGTCGCCGGGGCGGTCTCGGCTGGCAGCAGCCTGGCGCTCTCCGCTCCCACCCTTACGCTGGCAAATACGCTGCGCGGCGGTGGCATCAGCCTTGTTGCCGATAACATTACGGATATGGGCGGGGCGTTGGCGGCTCCGGGCGGCACGGTGAGCATTGCGCCGCGCACCCCCAATCTCACCGTGGATCTGGGTGGCAGCACGGCGGGGCTCGATCTTTCCGGTACGCTGCTGGGCGCCATTACCGCCGCGGCACTGGATATTTCGACCCAGGGCGGCATCATCGCCGACGGTGTGGCCAGTGTTTCGACGTCGCTGCTGTCTCTCTCGGGCGACGGCATTACCTTCGCGGGCACGCTGAGCGCGCCAGGCACACTGGCGCTTTCCAGCGGGGCGGGCGTTACATCCAGCGCGGCCGGTCATCTCACCGCAGGCACCTTGCTGGCGGGCGGGACAATCGCGGGGAATATTGACCTCCTTCAGGGGAGCGACAGCATTGGCGCGCTGGGCAGTATCGCGCTGAATGGCGGTAGCTTGAGCCTGACGGATGC
>JAGWZS010000297.1 GCA_018971905.1 Rhodospirillales bacterium
GCCGGGCCGCATCTGCACCGCACCCTTCAGCTCATCCGCTCACTTGGCAAAAAGGCCGGCGTGGTGCTCAACCCCGCCACGCCCATCGAGGCCGTGGTGAACGTGCTGGACCTCACCGACCTGATCATGGTGATGACCGTGAACCCCGGCTTTGGCGGTCAGGCGTTTCTCTCCTCCCAGCTGTCCAAAATCGCCGCCCTGCGCCGCCTCATCGATGAGTCTGGCCGGGACATCGTGCTGCAGATCGACGGCGGCATCACCGCCAAAACCGCGCCCTCGGTTCTGCAGGCCGGTGCGACCTGCCTCATCGCCGGCACGGCGGTTTTCGGCGCGCCAGACTATGCGGCGGCAATTTCCGCCATCCGCGCATCCACTCCGGCGTCACCGCCCGCATTTGGCACCAGCGCGGGCGGATGAACGAAGGCCCCAATAAGCAAGGCGGCATTGGCCGCCAGGCCCGCACCTGGCTTACCAGGCTGCAAAATCTCCGCTCCGCCGGCGGGCCAGATGCCCCAGCCCTTTCCCTGCGGGACCCCTGGCCCGGCGACCCCGCCCGCGGCGCCCGGCTGGTGATGGGAGAACTGGAATTCGGCGGCGCCGTCCTGCCTGTTCATCATGATATTTTCGCGGGCTCTCCCGGCGCCACCCGTATGCTGCGCGCGCATCTGCATGGCTTCACCTGGCTGCGGGATTTGCGCGCCCTGGGCACGGATGCCGCCCGCTCCCGCGCCCGCACCCTGGTACTGGACTTCATCGACACGCCAAAGCCAGACTCCATCGCCTACACGCCGGATGTGGCGGGCGCGCGGCTTGCCTCCTGGCTTGGTCATTACGATTTTTTCGCCGCCTCAGCGGATGATGAATTCCGCCAGGCCCTGATGTCCCGGCTAGTACAGAACGCCCGCACGCTCTCAGCCGCTCTGCCCGCCGAATTCCTGGATGGACGAGCCCTCACCGCACTAAAGGGCCTCACCGCCGCCGCCATCGCCATGCCGGATCACGCGCAATATCTGGCGCGCATCCAAAGGCTACTGGTGCCGGAGCTGGCCCGGCAATTCTACCCTGATGGCTGCCATATCGAGCGCAGCCCCGCCGCACATCTGCTGGCCTTGCAAGACCTCACCGAACTCCGCGCGCTGATGCAGGCCGGCGGCAAAACCCCGCCCACGGAGCTGCTCACCACCATCGAGCACGCCGCCGCCGCCATGCGGGCGCTGCGCCATGGCGATGGCGGGCTGGCGCTGTTTAACGGCTCCAAGGAGGAGCTGCCAACCCTTGTGGACCTTGTGCTCGCCCAGGCCGGGCGGGCACGCGGCACGCTGGCGCATCTTAAATCCTGCGGGCTGTACCGCCTTGCCGCCGCCAAGGCCGTGCTGTTCATGGATGCCAGCGCTCCCGCCGCCCCAGGGCTGGACCGCTTTGCCCATGCAGGCACGCTGGGCTTTGAATATTCCTTCGGGAAGGACCGCATTATCGTGAATTGTGGCGCCGCCCCCGCCTTGGCCGGAGACTGGTCCGCCGCCCTGCGCGCCAGCGCCGCCCATTCCACCCTCGTCATCGCCGACACATCTTCCGCCGAGATCAGGGAAACCGGCCTTGGCCGCCGCCCGCAAACCGTGAATGTCGCCCGCCAGGACGCCGGCGGCACCGCCTGGATCGAGGCCAATCATGACGGCTGGAAGCAGGTTTTCGGTGCCATCCACCACCGCCGCCTCGGCCTTTCAGAAAATGGCGAGGAATTACAGGGCGAGGACGCGATCGAGGCGGAAACCCCGCAGCCTTTCAACATCCGCTTCCACTTACATCCCAACGTCACCGCCAGCCTGGCGCAGGATGATGAAACCGTGCTGCTGCGCACCCCCTCCGGCCTCGGCTTCCGGCTGAAGGCCGAAGGCGCCGTGCCGCGCATTGAGGGCAGCGTGTATTTCGGTCAGTCCGAACCACGCCGGGCGGA
>JAGWZS010000298.1 GCA_018971905.1 Rhodospirillales bacterium
GGCTTCGAGCGGGAAATCGTCAAGCGCCTCGCTTATTGGGCGAAATTGCGCGAAGAGAGGCAATGACCGAATACCAAGTAACCGAAGCCGGGGCCGAGATGCGGCTGGACCGTTATCTGCGCCGCGAAGTGCCCGGCTTAACGCAAGGTGTTTTGCAAAAATTGCTGCGCACCGGCAAAATCCGCCTCAACGGCAACCGCGCCGAGGCCAATACCCGCCTGAACTCGGGCGACATGCTGAACGTGCCGGACATTGCCCCGCCCGCCGAGGCGCCCAAACAGCGCCATGTGGTGAAGATGGACGAAGCCCGCACCAAAGAGCTGGAACGCATGGTGCTCTACAGCGATGCCTGGGTGATTGTGCTGAACAAGCCCGCCGGGCTGGCGGTGCAGGGCGGCTCTGGCATTACCGTGCATGTGGATGGCATGCTGGACGCGCTGCGCGGCGACCACCCCGAGCGCCCGAAACTCGTCCACCGGCTGGACCGCGACACCTCCGGCCTGCTGGTCATCGCCCGTTCCGGCCGGGTGGCAAGCTCGCTTTCCGCTGCCTTCCGGGGGCGCGATGTTGAAAAAACCTATTGGGCGCTGCTGGCCGGGCTGCCGGATGTGCTCGAAGGCCGCATAGACCTGCCGCTGAAGCGGATTGACCTTGGCCAGACCTCGCGCGCGGAACCCTCCAGCCGCAAGGATAAAGAGGCGCAGACCGCTGTCACGGATTACCGGATTTTGGACAAGGCCGGGCGCAAATTCTGCCTGGCGGAGCTGCGGCCGCAAACCGGGCGTATGCACCAGCTGCGCGCGCATTGCCTGGCGCTGGGTACGCCGATTCTGGGTGATGAGGTGTATGGCGGCGTTTATTCCGAGCATTTCGCCCAGCAACTGCACCTGCACGCCCGCCGCCTCAGCTTTCCCCACCCTGAGGGCGGCAGCCTGACCATAGAGGCGCCGCTGCCCAAACATATGCTGGATGGGCTGAACTATCTGGGCTTTCCGGCGCCGGAAGCAGCACGGCCCGAGCGCAAAGGGCGGTGAGCGCGGCTACATTTGCCCGGCCCAGCGCAGCGCGTCCACCTGCATCCGGTTAAAGGCGGAAACATCGCAGATATTCAAGGTTTCAAGCTGTGTTTGAAATGCCGTCATGCCCTCTGGCCCGTCCGCCTGTTCGGCGGCTTCCACCAGTGTCAGCAGTTCCCCCAATCGGCCTTCCCGGTGCAGCAAGGCGGCTTTCATAATGTCGTCCAGCTCCAGAATTTTGATGATGGTCTCCAGCTCCACGCCGAACAGAACCGCTGACAGGCTGAACATGCCCAGCATGAAGCCGTAAGGTTTCAGGGTGTGCTGCTGGCTGTGTTCGAGCAGCTCCTCAATCAGGCGCCCACGCACGATGGCGGCTTGCGCCAGCGGATCGGCGGTCCATGATTCAGACTCCTCGCGCATGAACATCATGATCTGCACGAGGCGGCTAAGCTGCAAGCGCCCCAGCAACAGAATGGCCTGCCGCGGCGTTTTCAGTTTTTCCAGCTTGAAATACGATGAGGAGTTCGCAAGCCGCATCATCCTGACCATGAATTCCGGGGCTTTTTTAATTTCATCCTCAATCTGCTCAATCTCGGCATCGGAGACGATGAGCTTGAGAAGTTTGAGCAGTTGCATGGCGGAAGGCGAAAGGCTGCGCCCCTGTATCATCGTGGGGCGGGCAAAATAATATCCCTGAAACAGCGTGAACCCCGCCGTCAGCAGGGCTTCATATTGTTCGCGATTGTCGATTTTTTCAGCCAGCAGAATTTTATTCTGTTCGCGGACACGCTGCGCGATGGAAAACAGATTGTCCATGTTCACGCCAAGCATATCCACCTTCACAATATCCACCACGGGCAGAATTTTGTGCAGCGCCTCGTCATCCTCCATCACATCGTCGATGGCAAAGCGAAACCCTGCCT
>JAGWZS010000299.1 GCA_018971905.1 Rhodospirillales bacterium
ATGGCCGAGGCGAGCGGGCTGATTCCGAAATTTCCTGAAGTTTAGCGCATTTTGGATTTTATGTGGATGCGATCGCCATCCACGGAAAAATGTCCATAGCCATGATGGTGCAGCATTGGCGCGTCCTTGAGTTTTGGATTTTCCCAGGCCCTCACGCATTCCAGAACGAAGAGGTTGTAGGGTTTCACCATCTTCGTGTCTTTCACCCTGCATTCCAGATTGACCATGGCCTCGCCGATCAGAGGTGCCGCTACCTGTGAGGCGGGCAGGGGTGTGAGGTCGAAACAGGCGAATTTGTCCGTGTCTCCGCCAGTACAATTGCCAATGCCGGTGACGGTCTTGGCAAGGCTCGCGGGCGGCACAGCGAGGACGCATTCATATGTCTTATGCAATGCCGCGAAACTGTAATTGCCCGCTGCCACCACGCAGGCGATAAGCGGTGGTTCGAATTCCAGCATCATATGCCAGGACATCGCCATGACATTCGGCTTCGCCCCCGGCGCCTGGGTGGTTAGTAGCACTACCGGGCCAGGTTCGATGGATTGATAGACTCGTTCAAGAGGCAGGTCTTTAAACATAGGTGGAACTTATTCGTGAGGCGGGCGTCTTCGCTTGATCAGGATCAATCCGAGGCCCTGCATTTCAGCGGGGCAGGTAAGCCAGAAGCTCATCGCTGCGCATTACGGCGCAATAGATCATGTTGATAATCTCTAGTTCCCTCAGGTGCAGCTCATGACTCCCGGCGGCGCAGCCATCTTCCACCACAATTACATCGAAGCTCTCATCGGCCAGCGAGCGCACGGTGGAGGCGATGCATTGGTCGGTGAAGATGCCCGCGCAGACGACATGAGTGATGCCGAGATTAGTGAGGATCAGGCGCAAATTGGTGCCGGTCAGTGCTGAATCGGTGGTCTTGGTGATCACAATTTCGTCGCCCTGCGGCGCCAGTTCCGGCACGATCTGCGAGGCCAGTTCGTCCTTGGGCAGCAGCAGGTTGTTCCAGCCGGGTTTCTTCTGGCTCAGTGAACGGTCGCGCCCGTCCTGGGTCTGGCAGGCGATGCGGGCGAACATGACCTCATGCCCGCCCGCGCGGAACTTTTTAATGAGCTTGGCAATGGTGGGGATCACCGTGCCGTGCATGCGGTCGTGAAAGGGCGTCCAGGCGTCGAACCGCGCTTGTTCCTCCGGGGAGAGAGCCGCGCGATCCGGGCGTTCCAGATAGGTGTTTTGTACGTCGATGACCAGCAGGGCGGTCTTGCCGTGTTCCAGCACCGGGTCTTCGGGTTCCGGCGCGCCCTGGTAATAGAGGGAACGGAAAGCGGTTTTCCAGCTGGTCATCGTAACTCCTATTCGTCGAGTTGCTTCTTCACCGCCTCGTTCACCAAAGCCGGGTTGCCCTTGCCTTGCATGGCCTTCATCACCTGGCCGACGAAGAAGCCGAAGAGCTTGTCCTTGCCGGATTTGTATTCGGCGACTTTGTCCTGGTTATCGGCCAGCACCTTGGTCACAGCTTCGTCGATGGCGCCGGTGTCGGTGACTTGTTTCAGGCCTTTTTCCTCGACGATGGCGGCGGGCATCTTGCCGGTTTCCACCATCTCCTCGAACACATCCTTGGCGATGCGGCCATTGATGGTTTTATCCGCGATGAGGTCCAGCATCTGGCCCAAAGCTTCAACCGTCACGGGCGGGTTTTCGATGCTCCTGCCGGTACGGTTCATGGCGGCGAAGAAATCGCCCGTGACCCAGTTGGCGGCGAGCTTGCCGTCCCGCCCCTTGGCCAAAGTCTCGTAGAAATCCGCGGTTGTCTGGTCCGCCACCAGCACGCCCGCATCGTAGAACGGAATGCCGTATTCCGTGCAGAAGCGGGCGCGTTTTTCGTCGGGCAGTTCTGGAAGTTTGGCTTTCAGCTCCTCCACCCATTCCTGTTCC
>JAGWZS010000047.1 GCA_018971905.1 Rhodospirillales bacterium
CCAGATTCGCCACAAAGGCAAAAAACGGGGCCGGCTTGCCCGCAGCATCGCGCAGCGCGAAATATTTCTGGTTGATCTTCATGGAAAGCTCGCGCACCTCTGGCGGCAATTCCATGAATTCCGGGTCAATCTTGCCGATCAGCGGCACCGGCCATTCCACCAGCCCGGTCACCTCGTCCAGCAACGCCTCATCAGGCGCCACGGAGAGACCGAGTTTTCCGGCCACCGCCGCCATGCCATCCGCGATTTTCCGCCGCCGCTCATCCTGGCGCGCAACCACATAATGCTCGCGCAGCTTCTCTTCCCACACAGCAGCGGAGGACACCTCGAACGGCCCCTTCCCATGCACGCGGTGGCCTTCCGTCTGGCTGCCGGTTTCCACAGGCCCCAGCTTGAACTTCACCACCGCGCCATCCAGCAGGCACACCACCCGGCGCAGCGGGCGCACCCAGGTAAACTCCCCGCCCGAGCCCCAGCGCATGGATTTCGGCCAGGGCAGTTTTGCCAACGCCTCCGGCAGCGCAGCGGCAATAAAGGCGGCGGCGGGCTGCGCGGGGGATTGCTTGTTCAGCACCCAGAAATCGCCTTCCTGCACCAAATCCTCTTTCGCGGCGCCATGCTTGCGCAAAAACCCCGCCAAAGCCTGCTCAGGTGCGCTGGCGCGCGGGCCGCGCTCGGCAACCGAACTTGCCGCAACCTCGCCAGCCACCTCAGCCGCCAGCGCAATGCGGCGCGGGCCGTAGTAAATCTCCTTCACCGCAATACCGAGCGGCTTCAGCGCCGAGGCACAAATGCCTTCCAGCTGCGCCGCCGCTGCCTGCTGCATCCGGGCGGGGATTTCCTCGGAGAACAGCTCCAGAAAAAACTCAAGCATTATTCCCCCGCAATCCAGGCTTCAGCACAGGCTTTCGCCAGATTACGCACCCGCGCGATATACGCCGCGCGCTCCGCCACCGAGATCACGCCCCGCGCATCCAGCAAATTGAACAGATGGCTGGCCTTGATGCATTGGTCATAGGCCGGCTGCGCCACGCCCGCCGCCACCAGGGCCTGGCACTCGGCCTCGGCATCCTCAAAATGCCGCGCCAGCATCTCCGTATTGGCCAGCTCGAAATTATGCTTCGAATAATCCCGCTCGGCGCGCAAAAACACATCGCCGTAGCTCACGCCCTGGCCGTTGAAATCCAAATCGTACACGTTCTCCACGCCCTGCACATACATGGCCAGGCGCTCCAGCCCGTAGGTGATCTCGGACGATGGCGCCACGCAGGCAATGCCGCCCACCTGCTGAAAATAGGTGAACTGCGTCACCTCCATGCCGTCGCACCACACTTCCCAGCCCAGCCCCCAGGCGCCCAGCGTCGGGCTTTCCCAGTCATCCTCCACAAAGCGTATGTCGTGTTTGCGGCGGTCTATGCCGATAGCGTCGTAGCTCTCCAGCAGCAGGTCCTGGATATTATCCGGGCTTGGCTTCAGCAGCGCCTGATATTGGTAATAATGCTGCAACCGGTTCGGATTTTCGCCATAGCGCCCGTCCGATGGCCGACGGGAGGGCTGCACATAAGCCGCCTTCCAGGGCTTCGGCCCCAAGGCGCGCAGCGTGGTGGCGGGGTGAAAGGTTCCGGCCCCCATCTCCACATCATAAGGTTGGAGAATCACACAGCCCTGCCTGGCCCAGAACGCGTGCAATGTCAGAATGATGTCCTGGAAGCTCTTCGGCTTGCCTTGGGTGGTTTGGACTGTCATGGACCTTTTGTTAAACTGACGCACCGCAGCAATACGGCCCCGCACGGGTAAGAGCAACCGCGAAGGACGGCAAATGGGCATAACAGCACAGTGCAAACCGCAAGACTGGGCCGGGCTGGCGCTGGCCACCCTGCTGGGCGGCGGAGCCTTCGCGTTCAGGCAATTGGCCATCGTGCCCCGCGCCACGGTGGGCATCTGCGCCGCATCCTCAGCGCCGGGCTGGTGCACGCCGCGCGGCTGGGATCTGCTCGGGCAATATTACGGCGCCTTCGGCTGGGCAGCGCTCGCGGCGGGGGTACTGGCGTTTGTCTGGGGCCAACGCATAATCGCAGGGCTGGCCATCGGCCTCGGCATTGCTGCGGTGGTGAATTATAACGGCACGCAGGGCATCGTCGGCGCCGCTTTGGGGCTGGTGGCATGGCTCAGCCTGCTCACCGGCCGGCCGGGGTGGGGGCGCTTATAGCCCCAGCTTGCCCATCGCCAGAAATTTCTCCCGGCGCTTCATCTTCAGCGCCTCAGGCGTATGGCCTTGCAACGGCACAAGGGCTGCCTCCACCGCATCACCCAGCGCCGCAAGGGCCGCCTCAGGGTCACGGTGGGCGCCGCCCATCGGCTCAGGCACAATCTCGTCGATCAGCCCCAGCTTCCTCAAATCCTGCGCGGTAATGCGCATGGCCTCCGCCGCCACAGCGGCCTGGCCAGCGTCTCGCCAGAGAATGGACGCACAGCCCTCCGGCGAGATCACCGAATAAATCGCGTGCTCATACATCAGCACCGCATTGCCAGCCGCGAGCGCGATGGCGCCGCCAGAGCCGCCCTCACCGATAATGGTTGCCACCAGCGGCACCGGCGCGTCCAGGCACGCTTCAATCCCGCGCGCGATAGCCTCGGCCTGGCCTCTGGCCTCGGCCTCAATGCCCGGAAAGGCGCCGGAGGTATCCACAAAAGTGAGAATCGGCAAGTTGAACTTTCCTGCCAGCTCCATCAGCCGCCTTGCCTTGCGGTAGCCCTCGGGCTTGGCCATGCCGAAATTATGCTTAAGGCGACTTTCGGTATCGGTCCCCTTCTCGGTGCCGATCACCATCACCGCATGGCCCCTGAAGCGCCCCATGCCGCCCACAATGGCGGCATCGTCCGCATAGGCGCGGTCGCCCGCCAGGGGGGTGAATTCCTCGATCAGCGCGGCAATCACGTTCAGCGCCTTCGGGCGTTCGGCGTGGCGGGCAACTTGCGTTTTCTGCCAGGGGCTCAGCCTGGCATAAATCGCCCGCAGCTGTGCATCAGCCTTGGCGGAAAGCTTGGCCACCTCCTCGGCGATGTTGATTTCGCCGGGGGCGGCGGTCATCTGCCGCAAATCCTCGATCTTGCTCTCAAGCTCGGCGACGGGCTTTTCGAATTCCAGGTACTGACGCATGGAGCCGGGCATTAGCACATATCGGGCCGGAGGGAAGCCTGGCCCTCACGCGGGCGGCTGTTGCGCCTTCATCAGATCACGGATCTCGGTCAGCAGCGCCTCGGTTGGTGTCGGGCCGGCCGGGGCTGGCTTGGGCGCCTGGTAGATTTTCTCGATCAGCCGGACCATCCAGAAAATGGCCGCCGCGACGATGAGAAAATTGATGATGGCGTTGATGAACAGGCCATAATTAATCGTCACGTCTCCAGCCTTCTGCGCGTCCGCCAGAGTAAGCGCGGGCTGCCCCCGCAGAATGATGAAATGGTTGGAAAAATCCACCCCGCCGGTAATCAGCCCGATCACTGGGTTGATGATATCCTTCACCAGCGAACCGACAATGCCGGTGAACGCCGCGCCAATCACGACACCCACCGCCAGATCGACCACATTGCCCCGCATGATGAAGGCTTTAAAATCGTCCACCCAGCCCGGCTTTTTGAGCTGCACGGAAAATTTTGACGTATCAGACATCACGGCCTCCACTGCTGTTTTACCGCAACATGTACGCTCTGCCCCGCGCGCCGCAACCCTTTTTCAGGCATGTGCTTTTCAGGCATGTGCGACGGTCGCGCGCAACCGGCCTGAACAATTCGAAACTTGCGCGGCGCGGGCCGGGTCTGAAACAACCGCCCAACCAAGCAGGAGATTCGCATGTTGAGACAATGGCTGATGCTCGCCATGGCCCTCGCCCTTACCGGGTGCGGCCACGGCACCGGGCGCACCTCTGGCACCGCAGCGGGGGGTGCGGCCACCGGCGCGCTCATTGGAATCGTCGGCGGGCCCATCGGCATGGTGGTGGGGGCTGGCATCGGCGCCGGGGCGGGCGCGCTGGCCGGGTCCAACACCACGCCCAAGCAGGTTAATCTTGGCCAGGCGCCGTGGGATAAAAACGGGTCTTAGGCCGCCAGTGCCGCTTCCACCGGGCGCAGCGTTAACCCCAGGGCCGCCGCCACGGCGGGGTGGGTAACCGCTCCGCCCTGCACGTTTAAGCCCTCGCGCAGATGCTTGTCATCCGCCAAGGCCCGCTTCCAACCCTTGTCCGCCAAGGCGAGAATAAAGGGCAGGGTTGCGTTGTTCAGCGCGAAGGTGGAGGTGCGGGCCACCCCGCCCGGCATGTTCGCCACGCAATAATGCGTCACGCCGTCCACCACATAAACCGGCTCGGAATGGGTGGTGGCGCGGGAGGTTTCCGTGCAGCCGCCCTGGTCGATCGCCACATCCACAATCACCGAGCCAGGGCGCATGGTTTTCAGCATCCCCCGGGTCACAAGCTTGGGTGCGGCCGCCCCGGGAATCAGCACCGTGCCAATCACAAGGTCAGACTGCGCCACCAGCCTGCCCACCGTGTCCTTGGTGGAGAAGGCGGTTTTCACCCGGGTGCCAAAGGTGGCGATAATCCGGCGCAGCACATCCGGTGAGCGGTCCACCACCGTCACATCCGCCCCCAGCCCCACGGCCATCAGCGTGGCATTGGTGCCGGAAACACCGCCGCCCAAAATCACCACGTTCGCGGGCGCCACACCCGCCACGCCGCCCAGCAACATGCCCGGGCCGCCATAGGCGTTTTCAAGATACTGCGCCCCCACCTGCACAGACATCCGCCCCGCCACCTCTGACATTGGCTGCAACAGCGGCAGCGTGCCGGCCGGGCTGGTCACGGTTTCATAGGCAATGCAGGTGGCGCCCGAGGCGATAAGGTCGCGCGCCTGTTCCGGGTCCGGCGCCAGATGCAGATACGTGAACAGCAACTGGTTGGCGCGCAGCTTCTTGCGCTCCACCGCCAGCGGCTCCTTCACTTTCACAATCATCTCCGCCTGCCCCCACACCGCGTCCGCGTCCGGTGCTATCTTCGCCCCCGCATCCACGTAATCCTGGTCTGTCAGGCCGATATTCTTGCCCGCGCCCTGCTGCACCAGCACCTCATGGCCCTTGGCCACCAGCTCGTGCACGGCCCCTGGCACCATGCCAACGCGGTCTTCATGATCCTTGATTTCCTTGGGCACACCGATGCGCATTTGCTTTCTCCCGAAAGGCCGGATCACCCCGGCCGAATTATCTTCGAACAATACGGCAATTCTCACGCCATTTTCCTCGGATTTTGGGGGTTGCGCAGATAATTATCAGCGATAAATTCTAATAGTCAGAAATTTATGAGCATAAAATTTCATGCTGAACCTGGACGAAACCGACCGTAAAATCCTCAACGCCCTCCAGCACGACGGGCGGCTCTCAAATATTGATCTGGCGGAGAAGGTGAATCTCTCCCCCTCCGCCTGCCTGCGGCGGCTGCATCTGCTGCTGCAGGGGCATCTGGTAGCCGGCACGCATCTGGTGCTGGACCAGAAAGCCGTGGGTTTCCCTGGCACGGCCTATGTGTTCATCACGTTGGAAGGTCAGGACCGTAAATTGCTGGATGCGTTCGAGGCGCGGGTAAAGCTGATCCCGCAGGTGCAGGAATGCTATCTGCTGGCGGGCCAGGCGGATTATCTGCTGCGCGTGGTCTATAACGGGGCGGAGGATCTGGAGCGGCTGCATTCAGAGGTTCTCACCCGCCTGCCCGGCATCCGGCGCGTGCAATCCACCCTCACTTTGCGCACGGTCAAACGCACCACCGAGCTGCCTTTGTAACAACTAAGCAAAAAGTCAGAAAATCTTAAGTCAGCGTTTACTCTACCAGCGGTAGCAATAGCTGGCAGCATACACCTCGGCCACCACCTCCAGGATAATGCTGCCGGGTGGCGGGCCATGGTGGCCCGCCGTCCGTAGGCTGTCCGGCGTCAGGCGCCCGCCAGGGTCATGCCCTCAATCCGCAGCGTTGGCGCATCGGTGCCACGCTTGAACTCAAGGTCGCTCGCCGGGGTTAAATTCAGGAACATATCCTTCAAATTCCCGGCGATGGTGAATTCCGCCACCGGTTCGGCAATCTGCCCGTCCCGGATCATGAACCCCGCCGCCCCGCGCGAATAATCGCCGGTGAGGCCGTTGATGCTGGAGCCCATCATCTCGGTCACGTACAGCCCCTCGGCAATGTCGGCCATCAGCTGCGCGGGCGTCATCTGCCCTGGCTCCATATAGAAATTGCTCAAGCCCCCGGCATGGCCGTTGGTTTTCAGCCCCAGCTGGTTAGCGGAACGCGTATCCAGCACCCACTCCGTCAGCCGCCCACCCTCTATAAAATTCATCCGCTTCACGCGCTGGCCTTCACGGTCAAAGGGGCGGGAGCGGCGGCCGCGTACCCGCAACGGGTCATCGACAATATTGATGCCCGCCGCGAAGACCTGCGCGCCCATGGCATCCTTCAGGAAAGAGGTGCCGCGGGCGATGGAGGCGCCAGAGATGGCACCAGCAAGATGGCCAAGAATCGAGCCCGCCACGCGCGGGTCGAACAGCACCGGCAGTCTCGCCGTGGCCGGGCGCCTTGGGTTCAGCCGCGCCAACGCGCGGGATGCAGCATTGCGGCCAAGCCGCGCGGCATCGCCCAGATCCGCGCCATGAATCGCGCTGTCGTAATCGTAATCACGCTGCATCGCCGTACCGGCACCGGCAATGGCGGTGACGGAAACGCTGTGCGATGAGCGTGCATATTCGCCCAAAAACCCGTGGCTGGTGGCCAACACGGAGATGGAGCGCGACCAGGAGGCGGAAGCGCCTTCTGAATTGGTGATGCCCGCCACTGAAAGCGCCGCCTCTTCCGCCAGGGTAGCGCGCTCGATCAGCACATCCGCACGCGGCTCTACCGGGTCGTCCAGCTCCAGAAACGCGGCATCGGGCGCGGGAGGCGCATAGGGAATTTCGGCGTAGGGGTCTTCTGGCACCACCTTGGCCATCGCCACCGCCTGCTCGGCAAGGCGGGCAAACGCGCCATGGTCGATGGAGCTGGCGGAAACGCTGGCCGAGCACCGGCCCAGGAACACCCGCAGGCCAAGTTCCGTGGTCTCGGCGCGCTCGGTTTCCTCTATCTTGCGCAACCGGCGCTGAATGCCGACGGACGTGCCCTCATACAGCCCCACCTCGGCAACATCGGCACCCGCTCGCTTCGCTGCCTCCAGCAGGGCGGCGGCGGCGTCCGCAAGCACGCTCACGCCGCCAGCCGGTCGATAATGGCTGAGAATTTCGGCACCTGCCCCACCGGGCCAATGGTGGCCAACGTGGGCTTCTGCCGGAAAATCTTGGTTCCCACCGCGCTTATGTCATCCACCGTCACGGCGTTGATCTTCGCCACGGTTTCCGAAACCGGGATAATCCGCCCGAACACCTGCCATTGCCGCGCCAGCTGCTCGCAGCGGCTGCCGGTGGACTCCAAACTCATCAGCAGCCCGGCCTTCAGCTGCGCGCGCGCCCGGTTCAGCTCCGCCTCGCTCACCGCGCGCTGCACCTTCTCCAGCTCCTCCAGCGTCACCGGGATCAGCTCCGCCGCCTCTGACTCGCCCGTGCCCGCGTAAATCCCGAACAGCCCGCCATCCTCGGCCGGGGCGGTAAAGCTGTAGATGGAATAAACCAGCCCGCGCTTCTCGCGGATTTCCTGAAACAGCCGGGAGGACATACCGCCACCCAGCAGGGTGGAAAGCAGCATGGCGGGGTAATAATCCGCCTCGCCATAGGCCGGGGAATTAAAGCCCAGCACGATATGCGCCTGGTCCAAATCCCGCAGCTCGCGGTATTCACCGCCCATGTAATCGGCGGGCATGGGCGCACTGCGTTCGGCTTTCGGCAAATCCGCGAAATGCTTCGCCGCCAGTTCCACCACCTGCTCATGGTAAAGGTTGCCACTGGCGGCGATGACCATGTTCTCCGGCGTGTAATGCTGGCGCATGAAGCCGGGCAGCGCCTCGCGCTTCATGTTGCGGATAATCTGCTCCGTGCCCAGCACCGGGCGGCCCATCGGCTGGGCGGGGTAGGCGGCGGTCTGGAAATGGTCGAAGATGATATCGTCCGGCGTGTCGTTCGCCTGGCCGATTTCCTGCAGAATCACGCCGCGCTCACGCTCCAGCTCTTCCGGCTCAAAGCTGGAATGGCAGAGAATATCGCCGATGATATCCGCCCCCAGCGCCAGATCTTCCTTCAGCAGTTTCACGTAATAGGCCGTCTGCTCGCGGGAGGTATAGGCGTTGATATGCCCGCCCACATTCTCGATCGCCTCGGCGATATCCGCCGCTGAGCGCCGCTCCGTGCCCTTAAAGGCCATATGTTCCAGAAAATGCGCCACGCCGTTCTCAGCGGCGGTTTCATGGCGGGTTCCGGCCCCCACATAGGCGCCGAAGGAGACGGTTTCCACACGCTCCATCCGCTCGGTCAACACCGTAAGACCGGAGGGCAGTGTGGTAATGGAAACCTGTTCAGGCATTGCTGTTCCTGTTCGCAAAATTCCGCACCAGGGTTTCGATCGCGGTCAGATCGACCGGGGCGCGGGTGAAAATCTCTTTCCTGTCATATAGGTCGGAAAGATGCGGCGGTAGGGGCGGGCGGCTGCCCACCGCTTTTTCGATGGCATCCGGGAACTTGGCCGGGTGGGCGGTGGCAGCACAGATCACCGGCATTCCCACCGGCCCGCAATCCCGCCCCGCTGCCAGGCCAATCACGCTATGCGGGTCCGCCAGATATTCGCTTTCCCGCCAGAAACGGGCAATTTCCGTCAGGGTTGCCCCGTCATCAAGCCGGTAACCCTGGAATTGCTGACGGATGGCCTGCCAAACCTTGGCCTCCACCGCCATTTTTCCGGTGGCGCGGAAATCCGCCATAGTGTTCGCGGTCAGTGCCGCGTCGCGGCCCAGGAACTCGAACAGCAGCCGCTCGAAATTGGAGCTGACGCCGATATCCATCGAAGGCGAGAGGCTCGGCTCAACGGCCTTCACAGACATGTCGTTCGCGTCCAGAAACCGGCTCAGAATATCGTTGCGGTTGCTCGCCACGATGAATTTGGCGATCGGCAGGCCCATCTGCTTCGCCGCCCAGGCGGCCAGGATATTGCCGAAATTGCCGGTCGGCACCGCCACAGCCACCTCACGCTCAGGTGCCCCCAAATTCAGCGCGGCGTAAACATAATAGGGAATCTGCGCAGCGATGCGGGCGAAATTGATGGAATTCACCGCCGAGAGGTTCATCTCCGTCCGGAACGGCGCATCCGCGAACATCGCCTTCACCAGATCCTGGCAATCGTCAAAATTGCCCGCTACCGCGATGTTCAGCACGTTATCGGCCTTCACCGTCGTCATCTGGCGGCGTTGCACCTCGGAGGTCTTGCCCTCGGGGTGCAGAATGGTGATGTCGATATTCTGGCGGTTGGCCACAGCCTCGATGGCGGCCGAGCCGGTGTCACCCGAGGTCGCCCCCACAATCCGCACTTTCTCACCGCGGCTTGCCAGCACATGCTCGAACAGATGCCCCACAAGCTGCAGCGCCATGTCCTTGAACGCCAGCGTTGGGCCGTGGAACAGCTCCAGCGCGTAAAGGCTGGTGTCCACCTGCACCAGCGGCACAATCGCCTTATGGGCAAAGCCCGCATAAGCCTTACGGCACATGCCCAAAAGCTCAGCCTCGCCGATGCTGCCCGCCGCAAAGGGCGCGATGATCTTGGCCGCCAGCTCCGGGTAAGGCAGGCCACGGAGGGCTTTCATCTCGGCGGGCGAAAAGCGCGGCCAGCTTGCCGGCATGTAAAGCCCGCCATCGCTGGCCAAACCCGCCAGCAGCACCCCGGCAAAATCCATCTCCGGGGCCTGCCCCCGCGTCGAAACATAGCGCATCGAAAATCCCTTATTCCGGGGGTGCCTATACTATCGGCACAGGGCGGGCAGCAATGCGTCCAGCCTTTTGGTCCCCTGCGCGGTGGCGG
>JAGWZS010000300.1 GCA_018971905.1 Rhodospirillales bacterium
GCCGTTGGTGACGGCGCGCGCGCGGATGGTGTGCCGGTGCCGGAGCGGACACCAGCAGAGCCGTCCCGCGCAGAGCCACCCAGCCGGGATAAATTGCTTGGACGAGACGCCACGGCACGGGACGGCCGAGATCGTGGCAAAGCGGCGGGTGATGGAAACGGGCGCAACGCCGGGCAACCCGGCAAACCCGGCCCGGTCGCGTCCAGCCCTACCGATCGGGATGCCCTTCTCGGTAAGGTGCCCGGCGATGCTATGCCGCGTGAAACTGGGCTTTCTGTCCCGCCAGCTCCGGCCGGACGGGAGGCGCTGCTGGGCAAAGCCCCCGTGCCGACACCGACGCGGTTTATTCCGACACCGGCCGATCTGCTGGGCAGGAAGCCATTGCAGAACACCCCGCAGCCGCCAGGTCGTGATAAGGACGGGGGCAGGGAGCGATAAAACTTTCAAAAGGTCGGTGCTGCGTAATTATGGGGCGAAAATATTTAGGAGGTAGGATGGCATACGCGAACCCAGATTATAACCCCGATTGGGAGACGGTGCATGACAGCCATGACCTGCAACGTACCCAGGCAAAGCGGGAAATGATTCGGTTGGCTGGCGCTGGACAGATGATGACCGATGCCTGCGATGCCGCAAAAGCTGCATTTGATCTGCACCACCAGGCCTGCCTGGACGCTCATCAAAGCCAATTTGCGACGGTGCAAGACTACGCACGGTGGCTTTCTGAAAACTGGTCGCTTCCCTACGGTTATGACACCAGCATTCCGATGCCACATATGGATATCGAGGGGCTGCGCACGATGGATGAGGCTTCGGCCGCCTTTTCACAGGCATCACGGGAGCTGGAGGATGCGGTAAACAAGAAGCAGCGTAGGCTGCCTGTTGGCCAGCCCGAAGGGCTGATCGCGTTTGCCAATGCTAATTCGGTTGGCTTGCATCGCTATTGGCGTGAATTCTCGCCGCGCGACTTATACCCTCAGGGCTATGCACCCTCCGGCCTAAGGACGCTTCTGACAGTTGATGAAATTGAGGATGGCTGGCACGTCTGCTTCATGCAGGACTGGGACAGCCCCGGCGTCAGCGTCACCAACGCAATCGGCAGGTTGGCCACGGCATTTTTTCGGGAGGCTAATGCCATCGCCGAACAGCAGGTTCAGCATAGCGGAAAGAAGGGATTACGGGCTTGGTTTGCCCGGTGGACCACGCACAAACATGCGCCTTTGCTTGATCCAGACAGGTTCCATTTCTATGAGCACCTTCCGCCTACAGCTCATTCGAAGGAGGATTTTGACCACGTTACTCTGAGTTTCGAAAATGGCGAGTATCAGAATCCGGAATGGATTCATTTTAGGAGTGTTCCGGCCATTATCAAATCAGCCCGTGAATACCTACAGAAGTCTGAAAATACTCAAGGCGGTAGCATATTGAACGCGCCAATGATTCATGCGGCAATTCGTTAATTTAGGCTAAGGAACAAAACGCGCGTGGCAGCCGAGACCATATTCCAGGGAAGCCTGTTTTCGACAGACTTCCTGCAAGAGACCATTACGCGCGGGGCCGACTGGCAGCGTATCAGCGATTCGGACGTTGCAACCCTGGCGGCCAATCTGCGGAAAGTTTTTGGCGGCTTTCCAGTCGCGCAGACCCCCAACGAGAGCCAGACCGAAGATGATTTGATCTGGCCCGTTCTGGCCGAGCTGGGCTGGACGGCCAGCCTGCGGCAACAGAACCTGGCCGCCAAAGGCCGTGATGATGTGCCGGACGGCTTGTTGTTTCAGGACGCCGCCGCCAAGGCCCAGGCCAACAGTTTCCCGGAGGAGTTTAAGCGCTATGGCGTGGGCCTCGCCATTGTAGAGTCCAAGCGTTGGCAGCGCCCGCTGGACCGCCAATCTGGCAGGCGGGGCGAGGAAACCGC
>JAGWZS010000301.1 GCA_018971905.1 Rhodospirillales bacterium
GCCATCACCCCCACCAGCAAGGCGGCGGCCATGATAAACCAGAACAGCGATTGCAATTGCCGTTCGCTTGTCTCCTTGGCCTGCACCAGCGCCTCATTGGTGCCGAGGCCATCAAACGCCTCCACCACCATGCCGATGGAGAGCGCCAGCGCGCCAACGCCCATCTGGGTTTTGGTGAGGTAGGTCAGCACCGCGATGATGGTGGCGAAATCCGTCACCCTGGCGATAATCGCCGCCCCGCCCAGCCAGTTGAACCCCCGTCCCAGATGGCGCTTGTGGTCGTCCTCGGTCATGGCCCGGGCGGCAGCACCAGATTGCGCGTGCGGACGAAATGTCCCCACCAGCGGCGCGAACCTTGCTTCCACGCCGCCTGCTGCGCCGCCCCCCAATGGCCGGGCATGGACCGGGCCGCATTCGCCAGCCAGGCGCTCACTGTGGCGAAAATCGTCTCCGCCCGCGCACTCCAGGTGTAATTCCGGCTATCTTCCGCCGCAGCTTCCGCCAGCCGCGCCGCCAGCGCCTCATCCTGCGTCAGCGCTTGCAGCCCCGCCACAAGTGCCGCCAGATCATCCGGCGCGCAGAGCCAGGCGGTTTCATCATGCTTCAGCACTTCCGCCACATCCGGCGTGTTGCCCGCCAGAATCGCCCGCCCGGCGCCTAGGTAAAAGAACAGCTTCAACGGCAGCACAGTGGAGCCGAACTTCGCCAACGGCTGCAAGGAAGGCGGGATCAGCAGTACATCGGCAGCGGAGATGTAATCGCCCAGCGTCGCCTCGCTCTGCCAGGGCACGACGAGAATATTCGGCACCTCCCGCGCCAGCGTCTCAATCGGCCCTTCACCATAGGAGCCCACAAACAGAAAGGTGAGCTGCGGCAATTGCTTCGCCGCCTCCACCACCAGCTCAAGCCCCTTTTTGTGGTTTACCCTGCCGGTATAAACCACGGTTTTTGCACTTTCGGCCACGCCGATGCGCCGTTTCGCTTCGGCCAGAGGAACGGGGGCGGCGAAACGCTTCGGCTCGAACCCGTTATGAATACAACGCAGCTTTTCCGCCGGCACGCCGAGGGCTAGATATTTTTGCATTGTGTAGTTGGAATGGCAGACGCTACCCAGAAACCGCGGATGGCTGAACAGCTTATAAAGCCAGCGTTGCAGCGGCGGAATCTGCTCCGGCCAGGGGCGGTAATGGTCGAACACCACGCGCTGGCCATAAAGAATCGCCATCCACGCCACCCAAAGATTACGCGTGTAAACCAGATCCGCCTGGTGGAATTCCCGCCGCAGCCCGATCGTCAGCCCGCACAGAAAATGCCGCAGGGCGGCGGGTTTCAGCGGGGCAAAGGCGCGGATAACCGGCATGTCCGCCAAAGCCTGTGCCGCCGCCAGATTCTCCCGCGCGGCAGGCACGTGCAGCCAGCTCGCGGCCAGATGCGGACGCAGATAACGCGCGGTAGTGATGAACACCTCCGCATCGGCCTCAGCACTTGGCAGGGAGTTTTCGAAGGCGAACAGAATTTTCATGGCATGGTTCATTCAGCCCCGGCGAGCGCCTTTTGCGCCAGGGCGATAGCGCCGCCGCGGGTTTTGGCCCCGCCCACAAAGCGGCGCACATGCACAAACACCGCATCCTCCACCCCGCTGGCCGCGGCAAGCTCAGCACCCTGCAGCCCGGCCCAGCCTTCAGGCAATGGCAGGCGCTGGGCGAAGGAGCCGGGCTCCGGCGGCACGGTATCGAGCATCCAATTGCCGTTGGAGGCCGGGGAGATGGCGAACAGCACGGGCAAATTATGGCTGAACACCACGTTCTTCCAGGGCATTCCATTTTCCAGCACCAGCAGGCGCTTGTCTTCCGCCGCCTCATGCGCGGCCAGCACCAAAGCCTCCGCCTGCAATTTGGCGCGCTGAATATCCAC
>JAGWZS010000302.1 GCA_018971905.1 Rhodospirillales bacterium
ATCGACCATGCTGAATATCTACCCGGCCGAGCAGCGCGGGGCCGCCATGTCCATCTGGGGCATGGGGGTGATGGTGGGGCCAATTCTGGGGCCGACCCTGGGCGGTTATCTCACTGAAGATTTCAACTGGCGGTACGTGTTTTTCGTCAATCTGCCTTTCGGCATAGCGGCGGTGGCGGGCCTGGCCCTGCTCATGCCCGCGGCCAAGCCGCGCCAAACGCCGGGTGGGTTCGACTGGACAGGTTTTGCCGTACTCTCGCTCGGGCTGGGCGCGCTGCAACTAGCACTTGACCGTGGCGAGCAACTTGACTGGCTAAGCTCCAACACCATCATCGCCGCTTTCGTGCTGGCCGGGCTCGGCTTCTATCTGTTCATCGTGCATATGTTTACCGCGCAGAGCCCCTTCATCCCGCGCGAGATTTTCGCAGACCGGAATTTTGTCGCGGGGCTGATCACCATGTTCCTTGTCGGCATGGTGCTGTTGGCTTCATCTGCGCTGCTGGCGCCATATCTGGAAGACCTCGATAATTATCCGGTCGCCACGGCAGGGTTGGTGATGGCCCCGCGCGGGCTAGGCACCATGTTCGCCATGTTGGTGGCGGGGCGGCTGACCAACCGGCTGGACCCCAGATTGCTGATGCTGTTTGGCTATATGTTGCTCGGGTTCTCACTCTATATGCAGGAGGGCTGGACGCCGGATACAGGCGAATCCTACATGATCACCACCATCGTGGTGCAGGGCACGGGGCTCGGCTTTGTATTCGTGCCCTTGCAGGTGGCGGCTTTTTACACGCTGGAACCAGCATTGCGCACCCAGGGCACGGCGCTGCTCAGCCTGCTGCGCAATGTGGGCAGTGCCATAGGCATCTCCATCACCTCTGCCCTGCTGGAACGCATGACGATTTATATGCACGCCAATCTGATGGCGCACATCACGCCATTTTCACGCGCACTGCAGGCGGGTGGGGCGGTTGGTCGATATTGGAATCCTGCCACGCAGGGCGGCGCGGCGCGGCTTGATTCCCTGGTAACCACCCAGGCGCAGATTATTGCCTACGTGGACGATTATAAATTCATGTTTCTTGCCACCATGCCGGCAGCGTTGTGCCTGCTGCTGATGCGCGGTACGCCCCGCGCGGCGGCGGCAAAATTACCCGGCTCTAAAGCGCTTTCTCCAGTTCAGGAAGGACGGTGAATAGATCGCCGACCAAGCCGTAATCAGCCACCTGAAAAATTGGCGCGTCCTCATCCTTGTTGATGGCAACGATGACTTTGCTGTCTTTCATGCCTGCGAGATGCTGAATGGCGCCAGAAATACCCACGGCGATGTAAAGCTCCGGCGCCACGATCTTGCCGGTCTGGCCAACCTGATAGTCATTTGGCACGAATCCGGCGTCGACAGCAGCGCGGGATGCGCCGACGGCAGCACCCAGCTTATCCGCGATTGGCTCGATCAATTTGGTGAAGTTTTCGCCGTTCTGCATACCGCGCCCACCGGAGACGATGACACGCGCGGCGGTGAGTTCCGGACGTTCAGACTTTGAAATTTCCTCGCCCACATAAGATGACTTGCCATCATTCGTGACACTGGCCACGGTTTCGATTGTGGCGGAACCACCCTCTGCGGCTGTGGGGTCGAAGGAGGCGGCACGCACGGTGATCACCTTTTTTGCATCGGCCGATTTCACTGTGGCCAGCGCATTGCCGGCATAGATCGGTCGCACGAACGTATCAGCATCCACTACTTCAGAGATGTCCGAGAGCGGCTGCACGTCCAGCATTGCCGCCACGCGCGGCAGCACATTCTTGCCAGATGCCGTGGCGGCCTGGAGAATATGGCTGTAATTGCCAGCAAGAGAAACGACCAACGTTGCCATTGGCTCGGCTAGATGGTGGGCGTAGGCAG
>JAGWZS010000303.1 GCA_018971905.1 Rhodospirillales bacterium
GGCTCGCATACGCCGCAATCGATGCATTCATCCGGGCTGATGACCAGGAAATTCTCGCCGACATAGAAGCAATCGACCGGGCAGACTTCCACACAATCCATGAATTTGCACTTGATGCAGTTTTCGGTGACCACGTAGGTCATTTGGCACTCCTGAAAAACTCGCGTAAAAATTTCGGTCCCCTATGCGCGCGGGAGGGGATGGCGGTCAAGGCTGGACTGGGTTCGAAGCTAGTTGGTGCTGGGCAGGGTGGCATTCCAGTCGCTCTTCGGGACGATGCCGTGGGGGTTGAGATAGGGGCGGAGTTTGGACCAGGGGATGAGGACGAAGGCGCCTTGTCCGCCATCGTCAAAGCCGTATAATCCTGCACAGGAATCGATGAACCCAAGCCCGTTGATCGCCACTACCCAATGGCTAGGGTCACCGAACTCACTGGAACCGTCGACCGGAAAAGCAGGCGGACCATTGGCATTTTGGTCCGCATTCAGCAGAGCAGCGAACGCCTTCAACCATTGGGTATGAGGGGCAAATATGTCATCGGCTTTCACGCGTCGCCGCTCGTGGACAAGCCAGTTGAAACCCCAAAAAGTGCCGCCGCCATGAGCGGCGCCGTGCATATAACTGTAATTCATGCAGGCGACCGAAATAACACCCGGCAACATCCCACCCGCATCTGGAAATTGGCCGTCGACGGGAGGATCTTCTCCCGCAGGTTCACAGTCGAGCGTGATGTCAGTGTCCGGGTCGGATTGGACTTTGTTATCCGCAGGGCCATTCCACCATTCCGGCAGAATTTTATCGATTTCGGCATTGAATGCCTTGGCGTCTGGCGTGAGCGGAGAGGAGATCAGCGGATAGGTTTTGTCCAGTTTTATGGTGCTGCCCCAACTGGGATCGACCCCAGACCCCAGGGCATGCTGCTGATCCTGTGTGACCATAACCATTTCATATCCCACGCCGTAATCGGTGG
Organism: Rhodospirillales bacterium; assembly: GCA_018971905.1. Classification (GTDB taxonomy): domain Bacteria; phylum Pseudomonadota; class Alphaproteobacteria; order Acetobacterales; family Acetobacteraceae; genus Acidocella. The sequence continues at coordinate 971 of JAGWZS010000303.1, forward strand.
GGGGAGGATTGTCGGAATCTGTTTGTGCCAACGCCGTGTGGGCAGTCAGAATGCTGAGCAAAGACAGACCGAAACGCCGCAACCACGCCATGACGCACCTATTGGAGAGATGCACTGATTGTTGCATGGCCGGGATGATTCGGTAAGGCGTTCGGCTTAGTCTCTTATTGAATTTCCCGGTACAATTCCTGCGCCACCGTGGCGCTGCCGCGGCGTGAGGGCAGCAGCAAAATCTCCACCACCTTGATGCCATGCGGCAGCGCCAAAGTGAGCACATCGCCGGGGCGCAGCTTGGCGTGGGGTTTGTCCGTCGGTTGGCGGTTGATGCGCACGGCACCTTTTTCCACCAGGGCTTCCGCTACCGAGCGGGTTTTGCAGAAGCGCGCGAAAACCAGGAATTTGTCCAGACGGAGCGTGTCTGCTTCCAGATCGTTCAACTCAGCGCCGCGCGACTTTCAGCGCCGCCAGGGCTGCGAAGGGATTATCGGCATCCACCACCACCGGCTCGGGCTTGCGTTCCGGTTTGCGCGCCGGGGCGGCGGCGGGCTGGCGTGGCTGCGTTGTGTGCTCCTGCTTGCGCCGACCGAGCATGGCGGGTGCGGGCGGGCCGAAATATTTGTCGCCCTGCACTCCGGCGGGGAACAGGCGGAAGCCCAGCGTATTCAGCACCGGGGCCAGCTGCTCCGGTTTCAGCCCCATGCGGCTGCCGAGATTGGGCGGCAGCAAAATCTGGTGTTTGCGCATGAGGTAATGCAGCTCGCGGGTGATGCGCTCCACCACGTCCAGCCGGATCATGATGTCGTTCACCTGCACCCAGCCCATGGCCAGCGCGAAATCATGCCCCCAATTGGCGGGCATGGGGGCGCAGACGAGGCCGGGGGTGGGCAGTTCCGGCGGGTTGCGGTCGTACCACACGCCCCAGAACAAAGCCCG